>CAYPDN010000042.1:0-16987 GCA_964409445.1 uncultured Granulosicoccaceae bacterium | reverse complement strand
CTTCAGCAATCGGGTACTGCCTGCGCTGTACCCGATTTTCCTGTCGCAGTTGCTGATGTCGGTTTTGATGCTTCTGCCGAAAGTACCGATGCTGGTGTGGTAGTGGAGAGCGTGCAGGACGTTGGTGGTTATACCGTTACGTTAATCAGTGGTGATAATGCAGAATCAATCTCCCAGTGGTTGGTGGATAACAATTTTGACTTAACTTCGCAGGGTGAAGAGTTGCTCGCGCCGTATGTAGAAGAAGGGATGAAGTTTGTCGCGGTACGGTTGCAGCAGAACCGTGGTACCGGAAGTATTCAACCACTGATCATGCGATATGAAAGTGATAAGCCAGTGGTGCCCATTCGTCTGACGGCTGTTGCAGCACTTGAAGATATGGGGGTGATAGTGTGGTTGCTTGGTGATGCGCGCGCTGTGCCTGAGAATTTTCTGCACGTGACGCCTAACTACACAAGGCTTGACTGGTTTAACGGTACTCAAAACGCCTATGGCAGTTATCAGGCGTTGATCACTGAGGCTATGAATGAAGCCGGTGGGCAGGGCTTTGCTACTGACTATGCCGGACGATTTGATAACCTGCTGGCGTCTATTGCATCACCTTCTGATCTTGAAGCGCAGCTTGCTCGAATTACTGGCTCATCTGATGTTGAGTATTTGAGTCTTGTGCAGAATATTATTATCAACTCTGTTGTCAGTGACACGCTTGCTGAAGCTTTGCCTTTGCAAAGCGGGCAATCACCGGATCAGTACTTTGATCGGAATTTTCTTGCTACCAATTTCACCATTGTGGAGTTAGCTGCAGCGCGCTCAGCAGTAGACACTGTCATACGTGAAGAAGTTATTGCACCTTTGCAGGCATCACTTGATGTGCTCGGTGGTAACCGTTACCTGACACGTTTGTATACTACGTTGTCTGCTGATGAAATGACTGTCGATCCAGCGTTTGTTTTTAATCCGGATATGGGTGATCAGCAGCTTGATCGCAATGCAACGCTAAACGTTGACTGTATAGATGATCGCGATCACTGGAATCTGACTCTTGGAGAGGGCACCGGTCGGAATGGTGAAGTTGTGATAGATACAATCAGCCCTTTTCCTTTTGCTCCACCGCCTGTTACACAGCAAGCGAGCTGGAAGCTCGAGGATACCGCCGCCTTTGGTCAGCCACAGGTACTGGAACAGAGAGAATTCCAGGTAGCTACTCTGGGATCACCCGGTACTTCAGTTGGAGTAATCAGTCCGGGGCCTGATGTACCGGACGGTGGAGGACTTACCGGCGGAGAGATCACAAGCGGAGGCGGGGCATTCGGATTGTCTTTGTTGTTGCTGATTCTTGGCCGTCGAAGATACTGAGTTTAAAAAGCTCCTGACAGTTGTCAGGAGCTTTGAGTTTGCGTGGTGTTATTTCTTACAGACCGTTTCATTCCTGTATAGGCTGTTGTCTCAGCCGTTTGTTTAGCCGTCGTTGGCAATGTCGTAAAGTATGCCGGTAAATACGTCGGTTTTCATAAAACCGTTGCCCCAGATTTTACCAACGCTTTCCAACGGGTTCTCTGCCAGAACCTCGTCCCGCGACTTACCGGAAGCGAGCGCCGGTTGCATTTTGTCCTGTACGGTAAGCAGCATCGACTGGTACTTTTCAAGGTCTGCTTTTGTGGCCAGCGGTCCGTGTCCCGGGATGATCTGAGTGTCGTTATCGACAATGCTCAGTACGATCTCTGTGGTTGAAATAAGACCCTCCAGTGTGCCACCGCTGCTGTGATCGATAAACGGAAAGAAGCCGTTAAAGAAAGTATCACCCATGTGCAGTACGTTGGCTTCTTTGAACAATACTATAGAGTCCCCGTCTGTATGTGACGCAGGCATGTGCATGACGGAAATATCGTTGTCGTTAAAATAAAAATTTACGTTGTCTGAGAATGTCACCACTGGTAGCGCTGCTTCAGGGGCGGCAGGTACTTCACGATTAAAGGTTTTCATAAACTGCACGGTAGACATTCTGTTGCGGACATTTTCGTGTGCAACAATAACTGCACCCGCTTTGCCGAAGTTTTCATTTCCACCGGTATGATCACCGTGCCAGTGAGTGTTCAACACATAGCTGACCGGTTTATCGCTTAGTGAGGCAAGTGCTTCCATGATCTTTTCAGTTAACGGTGCAAACTGATCATCAATAATGAAAACACCATCATCACCGGTGGATACGCCAATATTGCCACCGGCTCCCTGGAGCATAAAAATATTCTCACCCAGGTCAGTGGTGGTTATAGAGACATCGTCAAAATTCCGTTGAGCAATAGAGTTTTGACACAGAAGCATTAATCCAGCTGCGACCAGAACGGGTATCCGGATTGTTATCACGTGTTTTCCCTCTACTTGTTAAAACGATATTTGAAGCTGCCGGATCGCTTAAGCAGCGATCCGGGTTGCTCTAAAGGCAGGCGTGCATGGAATTAAGTCAGTTTGCCTGTCCGCTGACGCGCAGAAAGTTGGCCATGCCTTCAATGTTAAGCGGCAACCAGTTCTCGTAATTTCCCCAGTCCTTGTAGTCACTCATGGTCACTTCTTGTTGCAACGCTTCGATAGACTTGCCGGCTTTTAGCCCGGCCAGAACTTCCGTCTTTAAATTCTCCATATAAATTCTCACATCGGTAGCGTCTGATTTAACGCCGACGTTTCCGTGAGCAGGAGCGAATATGTCGAAGTCGAGTGATTCAATTTTTCGCACCTGATCAATCCACTGGTCGATGTTTGCACCACCCATATTTCTCCAGGGCAGACGCTTTGGAGATGCCGCATCTGTGATAAAAGCTACGTTGGACGGTCGCACGATGACAGCAATAAGGTCTTCACCGTGGCCCGGGCCAAGCCAGGTGAGCTCAAATGTTTTGTCGCCGGCTGAAAATTCATAGTCCTGTGCAAATTTCTGAGTGACTTTAACACCGTCAATTGCAGGTGGAGCGTTAACCTGCGCGATAACAGTAGCGTTCTCTGCAAGTGTTTCACCACCTGAGGCATGATCACTATGACTGTGGCTGTAGATAAGGTGACTGACTGGTTTATCAGTCAGCTTTGCTATTTCGGTTTTTATCCATGCCGCTGCATCTGCGTTGATAGGATCTGTGACCACAGCACCTTCGTCGGTGATTACTACCATAGAGTAGTGGAAGTTATTCTGTAGTCGGTAAACGTCTTCGGCGATTTCCGTGACTGAACGCTTTGCGTCGGTTTGGCTGAATGCGGGAGAGAATTGAAAGGTTATCAGTGGCAGAACGAGTATTGAGAGTAGCTTTTTCATCATGATAATTTGCCTCGAGTGAATCCATGAATGCGGTCCCTGGTCTGTGGGGTCGTCGCCAGATCAGTATACAGCTGTTCCATGAGGTGTTCTTCTGCAACTTCGCAGTGCAATCGAATTATTAACGATGATATGGAGATGAGGGTAATTGACGTTTCAACTTCGGGGCGATGGATTTAATGGTGCGTAAGCCACTGGTCAGTGGCATTCCCTTGAGAACTGCAAGGGTGTGCGCGGAGTAATGGTTAATTGAAGGGATGAGGGTTGCCCCGGCTTTTGGAGCAAGCGGTGATTTTGTAACCGGGGAATTAGAATGGAAAGAGGTGAGCAATGGAGCCTGCCCACCCCTTTCCGAGGTATTGCTTCAAAATCAGACTAATGTGTTGTGTAACGCAGATCGATTATTCCGCTGTGAAAAAGATATCACCATAAGAAGCATGTGCTTCCTTACCGGTATTATCTGAATCGGTCATGATGGCGATTCCATCAATAGAGGTGATGTCTTTGCCAAATACCGCTTTGAGATCTTCACGTACATTTCGTTTTTCGGTAACCCACTGTCCGGAGCCGTCATCGATGCCGCGAGTTGCAATCATAATAGAGTTATCAGGCTGGTACGGGCTGGGCCACCTTTCACCGCGTGCCTGACTGGATGACCAGACGTAGTTGAGTGCTTTGGTCCGCCAGATCATCGGGCCCCCTGACTTAACAACGTACAGGCGCGCCGCAAAGTCGTCACCGTTTTTTGTTTTTTCGTTGACCACTCCCAGACCCTGGTCCACTTTCCAGCTCCAGTTAACATAGGGTGTTTTGCGCAGGTCAATTTTAATCTTTTTGCCAAGTACCGATGCGCTGCCAACTGCCTTCGCTGTGAGTACCGTTTTGTTGCCCTCGTGTTGAAATCGATAATCTGTCTCACCGACGAAGGCTTTGGTTTCCCAGCCTGAGGAGTTTCCATCTGAGAATTGACCAATATCAATTCTATTGGCAGTGGCGCTGCCGATGCCGATCATCGCGATGCTAAGAAGGCTGCCGATGGCAAATTGTGAGAGTCGTTTTCCATTGGCCAATGTGTTGGGTCTGGTCACTTAGGTTTTGCTCAGTTAGTTAACTTACCCATTTATGACCTGGCATCGATTAACTGGTTGCTCACAATTCTCACAAGGGTCTCACATTTTAATCATTTACCACTAACAGGTGTCGATAGCCTGACAGAGTCGAAAGACGCTCCATCCAAAGTACTTATTTTTGCCTTAAGCGATCGTGTGTATCTGAGGTGATGCCCTGTTCGCGGAGCACCACTTTTTGTATTTTACCCGTCTGGGTTTTAGGCAGAGTGTGTGTCACCCTTACGTATCTGGGCAGAGCAAAAACCGGCAGGTCACGGGCGGCTGATTTAATCCATGATTCTATTTCTCTGCTGTGCTCCGGATTAGACTCCGGTTTTAACAGGACAGCGATCATAACTTCATCTTCCATTCCCTCACCGCCCTCTGCTGGTACTGCATACGCTGCTACTTCTGCTATCTCTTCTACCATCAGAAAAGCCTGCTCGACCTCGTAGCTTGAAATGTTTTCACCGCGTCTGCGAATGCAGTCTTTGATCCGATCAACGAAGACAAACTGACCGTGGTGATTGCGGTAGCCAGCATCACCTGTATGGAACCAGAAGTTACGCCATGTTTTCAGTGTTTCCTCTGGCATGCCTGCATAGCCCGACATAAAACCATTCGCAAGCTTTGGACGAACCATGATCTCACCGGTTTCACCTATTGCTACTCGCTCGTCTGTATCGGGGTGGCGTATTTCAACTTCAAAGTACTTGTCGTAGATGTGGCCGCAGGTTCCGGGTGCAGATTCGTCCAGTTTTCCATAGAGTGGAATGTTTACCTCTGTCATGCCGTATAGCGGTACAACAGACTTTACGTTAAATCGATCTCTGAAACTCTCTTCAACAATAACGGGTAGGGGTGCGGCGCCAATTACTCTTAGTGAGTGGTTTTTATCTTCTGCTGATGGTTTTTGCGCCACAATAAAAGCTGCCACCGCACCTAGTGTATTAGTGTGTGTGATATTGAATTTTCGAATATCACCGAGCCACGCTGATGCTGAAAATCTCTCTCTTATAACAGCCTTGCAACCGACTGTAATGCATGCGAGTAGCTGCATGAATAAACCATTGGCGTGAAACAGCGGCAGGCAGATATAAAACGTATCGTCCTGGTGAAGTTGGTAGTTATCAATTGTGCCGACCGCAAATAACATGCAGTGAGCTTGTGGCATTAGCACAGCTTTGGAAGGCCCCGATGTGCCGGAAGTAAACATGACACAGGACAAGTCGCTGTTCATGCTTTGACAGACTTGAGAAATTGGTAGTGGATGATTGCCACTATTGGCCAGGTTATCTATCTGTAAAATGGTAGCAGCAGATTGAACAGCTGTGCATTCATCCAGATATTTATTCTCTGTTATCAGGAAATGACTTTCCGAAAGGTCTAGTTGATGCCTTAATAATTTTCCACGCATACTGGTGTTGATGGCAATCATCGTTGCACCAATAAAACTCAATCCCAGCCAGTAGCGTGTAAAAAAATCGGGAGAGTCGATTAGCAGGGCTACGTTATCACCAGTTTTTACGCCGGAATTTTTCAAATCGGCGGCAGCGAGCAGCCCTTGTTGTCTGCAATCTTTAAACGTCCATGATTCGCCGTCAATATATTCAATGGCAGTTTTGTCTGGAAATTTTTCAGCCTGTGCCAGCACAACGCGGGTGATAGTCCAGTGCTGTGGGTTGTCTATGTCGAAAGTGGTCAGTGCTACAACCTCTTCTGGATGAATAGGAGGCGTTTAGATTGTTTCGTGCGTAAGACCTGGGGGAAAGTAAAAATGAAAAAAGTAAAAATGAAAAAGGGGCAGATCGAATTGATCCGGCCCCTCGGAGTACTATCTAAGCTAAGCAACAACGGAGTACATTTGCTCCATTGTCTTGTAACTAAGCGCTCGGCTAATTCGCTTTGAGTTCAGTGTTGATAGTAATGCTGATAGGGCCGGTGGAAAATGCGCCGACACCAAATGCCTGATGGTCGATCTCTGTGGTAGCTCTTATACCTACCCACTCACCCTGATAGTACTCGAAGGACTTGCCCAGTGGGTGTTCTCCGTTGAGAGTCATTTCTGCTTTCAGAGTGACTGGCTTTGTTACTCCGTGGAGGGTTAGATCACCGGTTACGTCCAACGTTGTATCACCGGTAGACTTAACTTCTGTGCTTTGAAAAGTTAGCGTGGGGTATTTTTCCACGTCAAGGAAATCGGCGCTTTTAAGGTGCTTGTCCAGTGCTTCAAATCCGCTGGAAACACTGGCAGCATCGATCTCAACGCTGATGCTGGAATCTTCCATCGAATCAGCCAGTGTCAGTGTGCCGGTAGACTTTGTGAATTCGCCGTGTTGCTGGGTAACACCGGCATGACTCCAGCCGAACATCACTTCGGTATGACCCTGATCGGTTACGAAGGTAGTGTCGGCAGATACTGTGATGGGCAAAGCTGCTGCCATTGCCAGGGCGACGACTCCAGTGAGCCGGTTGGATGATATATGCATCAGATTAATTCTCGCTTATTTTGAATGAAAACGCATCGTCCTTAACGGATCTGAGTTCTTTCCTCTGATTCTCTGGCGATGCGCAAAGAAACATTTCCTCAAATGGATGACAAAAAATTCGCCGGCAAGTTCACGTCAGTCGGTAAAATATTTCCAGTTCAACATGCTGCCCGGCGAAGCAATATATATAATAGAAATAGTGTCAGGTATCAAGAGCAGCTGTGGTTGTCTGCCAGGCACAATTTTGAACTCACATACATGGACGTGAGTCTCATAATAGAGAAGCGTTTTGCGATTGCAGTTGTGTGCTGCCACTGATGTGTTGCCACGACCCCCAAATCCGGCTATAACCGCTTGCATTAGATTGCTCGCAATGTGCATGATGCATCGGTTAGCGAACGTGGAGCGAATACATTGTTCTACTCACATGATAATTTTAGAGGCTACATTTTGAAGAACATGCATGCAGGTACATCGGCTAAAAAAATCCTGACCGCAATATCGACTATGCTGGTAGCCTTGGCGCTGGCGGGATGTCTGGCAAGTAAAGCCACTCCGATAACATCGGTACCAGGAGTGACCAACAGCAATGTATTTCTGCACGTGCCAGACGATGGGAGTGCTGTAATACTTTCCGGGAAGGTAAACACTAATTACGAGAGGGTCCTGGTAGAGAAGCACGTGCGAAACACGCTCGGGTACGAGCGAATTTCTAACCGAATACGTTTTGACTGATGATCTTGTGTTGCCTGAGGCTCGACCAGAGATTCGACCAGAGATAACTTGATTAATAGTTAATCGAAACAGAGTGCACCATCGCATGCATTAAAGTGCCATAAACCAATAGCTCTGTTTTCACAGCGAGACTTTGCTATATTGCGGTCGACCCTTTAACACTTAATCTTTCTCGGTAGCACGTTATGGCGGATACAAATCCGGTAAAAGTTAGTCTTTACCGCTGGGCTGGCAAGTGGGGTCCATTCAAGGTATCGATTCCCTGTGGTGAATGTTCGCTAACGGTGGACGTTATTCAGGATACCTTTGCTACTGAATTGCAAGGCATTCCCGTTGTGCTGGAAACACACGACTGGTTATCGAATTGGTGGAAACCTCTGCCACGCGGCGGCTGGCACGCACCCATTGTTATGGTCGAAGGGACTCTGGTAAGTCAGGGTCACGCATTAAATCGCGGTGTTTTAACTGAAGCTATAATCGCGGCACATGTGCAACGCTCCTCCCGAACCGGAACTCACTTGTTTGGAAAAGAATCCTGCCCTCACTGTGTCAGAGCTAAAGGTTATCTGGATCAGGCCAGCATCGATTTCGAGTATCACGATGTGGTTAAAGAGCCGCGGGCGTTGTACGAAATGTTGGGTAGAGTTAAACCTATCGTTGGTCCAAAAACACCGATCACCGTGCCACAAATATGGTTTGACGGCAGCTATGTTGGCGGCGCGGACGAACTCGAAAAAATTGTCAATCAACAGGTTGAACCGAACAATGATCGCGGCCAGTGTTCTCTGTCACCGACCGCTGCCAAAGCTTAGTTAATTACACACTCCGCCGCGGATTCTTTGGTGTAAACCGTCGTCTCGCAACCAGAACCTTCTGCGTTCATCATAAAGCTGCCCCGGATATCGGCATGCAGCCAATGTTTGACGCTTGGGCGGTGAGGGTATTCCTGTCCTAAGTTATGGTTTGCGCAAACGTGTTTCAGTGCGCAGATAGCAAAGCAACTTCCAGCAAAATAAAACTAGAATGGTTTTCGTCTGTAGAGAAGGAAACTGATATGCGTATTATTTCATCGCTGCTTGCAGTGTTGGCTGTATCTGCGGTTGTTTCTACCGCTCATGCTGCACCCTGCATGAAAATCACACTGACCGGCACTCAGGGTGGGCCGCCGGTTTATCAAGGCCAGGCGGGCTCCGGCACGCTCGTGCAGTATGGTGACAGCGACAACAACTGCGCCGCCGTTAACCTGCAATTTGATACGGGTCGCGGTACGACGCAAAGGCTTTCACAAGCAAAGACACCTGTTGGAAAGCTAAACGGAATTTTTCTAACGCATATGCACTCGGATCACACTGAAGGGCTGGCCGACATGATGCAGCTCAGGTGGCATTTCGGTTCTGGTGGACCGAAGGTGGATTTAGTTTGCAGTGATGACGTTACCTCGTTCGCGGGTCATATCCTCAGTTGTAAGAATTTTGCCGAACACATAGGTGATGCACTGATCAATTCCGGTGAAATAGCACAGCGTTTGGTTGAAAATAAGAAACGCTTACCGGGTGGACCGAAAGATTTGCTTAATGTTATGACCTTCACTGCGAGTGAAGAGCCAGGTACTGTTTGGTCGTCTGGTGATGTCACGGTGAAGGCTGTAGGCAGCCGGCATATTCCGGGTCATGCTTCCTACCGGGTCGATACACCGGCAGGGTCAGTGGTTATCGGTGGTGATGCGGGTAACGATAAACCCGCGCCACCCAGAGACAGTTCCACTTCCGCGCAGGTTGAGAAGCTTGCAATGGGTGCGGATGTGATCGTCCATTCAACCATACATCCTGTGATGGGTCCGGATAAAGACAGCGGATTTCCGCCACCGATCTTCTTCAGGCAAAGCACTGCAACTGATCTCGGTGCAATGGCTAAACGCACAGGCTCAGCACACCTGATGTTGACACACCTGATTCCACCAATGGATGCAAAAAGGCAGGGCCCTTTCCCAATTCCAGGTGGCGGTGTTTCGGAAGCGGATTACAAAGCTGCCGTGCAGGAAGGCGGGTTCACCGGCAATACTATTGTTGGCACCGATTTAAAAAGTCTGCGGTTGCCTGCTGAGTAATTTATTACTCTGTGTTCGATTCAGATCACGCTCGGTGATCTGGGTCCGCGCAAAGCTTTATCAAGGTTTATTTTTGCCGCTGTTTCTTCTGCGACAGCTTACCCTTTTCTGGCTTGCCTGTTGGTGTGCGTGGAATCTCGTTTGCGATTTCCACGCTGGCAGGCACCATATGTTTTGCCATTAGTGGTCGGCAGTGGTCCTGTATAGCTTTTGCAGTTAGTGATTTATTTGGCTTCATTACGATAAACGCTTTTATTTCTTCTTCACCTAGTGAGCTTTCAACTCCTACAACAGCGCAGTCTTCAACATCCGGGTGCGACAAAATCCCTTCTTCCACTTCAAAGCCTGAGACCATTTCTCCGCGTACACGAATTCTCTCTGCTTTGCGGCAGATAAAATAAAACAAACCATCTTCATCAAACTTTGCAATATCGTCTGTATGAAACCAAAGATTGCGACGGCTTTTTAAAGTAGCTTGCGGCATACCGAAGTATTTGTCAGACATGATGCCCGGCTCACGTGGTCGAATGACCATCTCACCGGCAGTGCCTGCAGGAACCGGATTGTCGTTGTCATCAACGATAATCACTTCGAATTCGGGTAACACGATGCCACCGGGATGATTCCATTGTGGTACGACGATCCAACCGGCGTCTGTAGACCCGTATCCTCCACCGGGGATCAGATGAGTATTAAAACGTTTGTCGAACTGTTCTTTGGGAACTGGTGCAGGTGTAGCCCAGCAGCGCCATAAATTATGGTTTTTTTCATCTGCTTGTTCAGGTGCTGCCCACAGTAGTTGTTGGACTGAGCCGAGCATTAAAAACCAACTGGCACCGAAGCGTTTTACTTCAGGCCAGAAGTTCGACAAGCTAAAACCGTCGCGAAGAATCACATGGCCACCTTTCATCATGATCGGTAAGATATCGTAGTAGGCTGGACCGATATGCGATAACGGGTAAGGGGAGTAGACTGTATCGTCTTCGGTAATTCTAAATGGCGCTATCAGATTTTCTGCTGTGCGAATGGCATAGCGGTGGGATAGCACACAGCCTTTTGATACCCCGGTTGTGCCGGAAGTAAACATTATCGCGGCGGTCGATAAATCGCTTGCGTCGTTGCTGATATGTTGATCATTGTCTGAAAGTATTGAATCAAAAGGAATGATCTCGAACTGCGGAAACAGATGGCTTGCCTTTTCTTCACCATCAGTAACTATCAGTGTAGTTACGTTTACCAATTCACCGGCAATTGCTGCAATTGCATCGAAATGTGCTGCTGATGTGATCAGTATGGGTGTTTCAGTTAAATTTATAGTGCGAGCAAGTGCCGGGCCGCGAAATGTTCTGTTTATCGATACTTCTATCGGGCCTGTTTTTTTTAATGCATAGGTAGTGGCCAAATAGTTCGGGCTGTTCTCAAGCATAATGGCGACGTATGCTGGTAGTGCATCGAATCGCGATATTAAACCGTGCGAAATTCTGTTGGTCAGTGATTCGAATTGCGCGTAGCTATAGCTCTCCCCGGAAGGGGCCATGGTTAGAAAGGGCCGCTCGGCGTATTTTTCAGTGCATTCGTGTAATAGCTCTCCGAGTAAAGTGCACTTTGTCATGTTGCCTGCTGTATTAGAGATTCAATAGACAGTAGGGTACATAGTGATCGAAAAGCGTGGAGTAGTTGCTGCGAATTTTGTCATCGGTGCGTCGCTTTTAGTCAGAAACGCTACCCGAATCTGTTGCCTTGTTTGTGGCCATTGAATAATCCTGTGATGCGACCAGGCGGCCCGCTAGGCTGCCTGTGCAAGCTCACCTGCCTGGTCGTCAAACGGTAGCTCGTGTGGTTTGGAAAACAGAAAACCCTGAGCGTAGTCGATATTAAGTTCACCCAGCATTTCCAGTGCAGCTTCTGAGTCTACAAACTCAGCGACTGTCTTTATTTGCAGAACTTTTGCAATTTCCGCCACGCTTTTAACGAGAGCCTGATCGAGTTCGCTATTGTTTATTTCCTGAATGAAAACACCGTCTATTTTGATGTAATCCAATGGCAATTCGCGAATGTGAGACAGAGAAGAAAAACCGGTACCAAAATCATCAAGCGCGATCAGACATCCCAGCTCCTTCAAACTGGTTAGAAAGGCTAATGTTTCATCGAAGTTGACCATTGCGGCGGTTTCTGTCATCTCGAGACATACGTACTTATTTAGACTCTTGTTCCCTTCCAGGTGGCTAACCAGGAATTCGCGAAATCTGGGATCCGCCAGAGACTCTGCCGAAAGGTTTATATTCATGCAGAAATTGCTATCGTCCTCTATAAGTTGTGTTTCTAACCATTTAATAGCTTGTGTAACGACCCATTGGTCAATCTTTGGCATTAGATGATTTCGTTCAGCGACTGGTAGAAACAGGTTGGGTGTCCAGATTCCACCATCGGGATTTCTCATCCGCAATAGTAATTCGAAGTGATTTTCACCGTCTCTGTTATTTATGCGGACGATTGATTGTCGAAATAATACAAAGGTGTCTTTCTCAATTGCATCCGTGATTCTGGAGATCCAGACTGCTTCTTCCTTAAACAGATGAAAATCGTCATCTTCTTCTGAGTATATTTTTACCTGATTTCTGCCAGATTGCTTGGCCTTCATGCAGCAGGAATCTGCGGCTAGCGCAATAGCTTCCGGGGTATTCAGTGTTTCAGACACTGGTGCAACACCTATGCATATTCCGACGGTGTAGTTCACCTGGTTCCAGTGAAATGAATGGTTCTCGATAGATTGACGGATACTTTCAGCGGTTTCTTTTACTGATATAAAGTCTTTTGTTTTAATAATTGCTGCAAACTCATCACCGCCCAGTCGCGCGACAATGCTGCTTTCACCGACTTGTGATTTTATAATGTTGGCAAATATTTTAAGAAGTGCATCGCCTGCCGCGTGACCTCCGCCATCATTAACGTGTTTGAATCTATCAAGATCCATTATCATTAATGAAAACTCTTCACCGTTTTTTTTGTATATTTCGATGCAGTTTTCCAGTTGAGTGTCGAGTTCTCGGCGATTGTTCAGGCCGGTAAGTACATCATGCGTAGCCTGGTATTTTAATTCAGCCGCTAATTCCTTTTCTTTTGTTATATCTGCGATAGTTCCACGCAGGCTGATAATATTTCCAGTGCTATCCAGATGGGGTGACGACGCGACTATACGTATGTAAATAGGAGATTCTTCAGTTTTTGAAGTTGGCAGTACTTTGCCTTCCCAGTACCCTTGCTTTGCAAGCGACGCTTGAATGTCATTGGAATTAGGAACGGAATCTCCAAGAGTCGATAATACATCCTTATAAGAGTAGCCAATAATCTGATCAGGATTTAAAGATAGAACTCTTTTTACATCACCACTGAAATAAGTAAATCTAAAGCGATTATCCAGTTCCCAGAAACAGTCTGCTCCCAGATTTGCGAATTCTTCAAATCTCTCGGTAACGCTGTTTTTTTCATCTTCGGTATCGATCAAGTTGTTGCGTAGAACATCAAAAGATCGATAGACACTCCCCAGCTCATCTGATCTATTCAAATCCTGCACATTTGATTTGGCGCTGCGAATGCCTTGTTGCTCGCCGCGAATCAGGAGGTTGTTTAATCGTTGCAGAGGATTGATCAATAACGGCGTCAGGATTAGAAGGCAAGCACCGGTGACGAATACACTTATCAGAATCACCATGCCGATAATTCGATTGACGTAGTTCGCCATGTATTGTTTTATCCAATGAGCATCAATCTGCAAGCCGATTTTGTCTGAGCTTTGGTTGGATAAATTTCTTGAAGTAGTATTTACGTAGACACTTGCATTGTGATCAAACTGACCTGATTCATTAAGAGACTGGCTGAGGTTGATTCTGTCCGTATTACCGCGGCTGGTAACATTGCCTGTTGGTGATTCGTAGGTATAACCGATGACCTCAAAATTTTCAGTGTTATTTTGGGAGCTTAATAAGTAGTTGAGTTGTGGTAACGGGTTTTCCTGATCGAGAAGCGAAGTCAAAGTTGTAACAGACTCATCAAGCCTTTTTACCAGTCGTGCGCGCTCTGTGCTCCAGGAGTAGACTAGAAGAAGTAATTCGATTAAAAGGATGCTGACAAAAACGCCAGCAGCTATTCGCCAGAAAATCGGTGACTTCAGATTTGCGAACTTGTTTTTTGTTAACGGCGGATTCATACAGCAGTAACGTCCGGACATCTTTTAGAAAGCGGCAATTCCGATTCCGT
The DNA here is from genome assembly GCA_964409445.1 of uncultured Granulosicoccaceae bacterium. Classification (GTDB taxonomy): domain Bacteria; phylum Pseudomonadota; class Gammaproteobacteria; order Granulosicoccales; family Granulosicoccaceae. The sequence goes on along the minus strand of CAYPDN010000042.1, from coordinate 2,989 downwards.
GGAACTGATCGAGAAAACCTACCTATGGTCCATAAGCGGCTGCGATGGTGTTTTCTGGCCTGGTGGATTTTAAAACTGTGATAATCACTACAAAAACCGTGTTTATGAGAGGCATAAAAATCTCTGGATCTGAGCTCGGCAAGAACTACGATGGCCTGCCCGGATACATGATTGATTTTGATAACGTCAGGACCCGTCAGCTGCGAATATAGGTATCCGCAAGCTCAGGGATGATAAGCAGGTGCACTAATGGGTGCACCTAAAGGCTATAAGCATCCGCAGAGATCAGCCAAATCTCACTGGTTGAAAAGGCAACTAATTCTGCCAAATTGTTAAAAAAAGCATCAGTAATGTGAACTGCGTCCGACTGGCATGCAATGAGCTTATCTGAGACCCCGAGTTTATCTATACGAGAGATTAGAATGGTTTCCAAAAGTTCGATTCATCAGCGTACTGTACTGGCTAGCTGCTGTGCTCTGGCGCTGTCAGTTGCAACACCTGCCTTTGCTGTGGATACAGACGGCGACGGGATTGACGACATTATTGAAGGTTTTTTCAACTCCCTGAACAATGGCTTTGAGTCGCCTGTTACTACGGATCCATTTGAATTTGTACCGCAATCCGCTGTGCCGGATTGGGGCACCGATGCCAGTGATGGTGTTATAGAAATCTGGAAATCCGGTTTCCAGGGTGTGGCATCCTTTGAAGGTAGCCAGCATGCTGAAATCAATGCTAACGAGCGAGCTGCCATTTTTCTGGATGCTCCGACTATTCCCGGTACTGTTATCAGCTGGAAAATAGCTCACCGAGGCAGACAGAATTTAGATAGCGCTACTGTCGGGATTGGCGGTGCCAGTGCGGGGGCCGCTTCCGAGATAGTGGAAACCATGGAAACTTCCCCTGCGGGTTGGGTGGAGTACTCAGGTTCCTACACTGTTCCAGCCGGGCAAAGTGTCACTCGTTTTACCTTCACTGCTCTTGATAATGGAGCAGTTGGTAACTTCATTGATGGACTGGAGCTTACCGTAAACCAGCCTGACCTGGATGCAGATGGCACACCAAACTTTTTAGATCTCGACTCAGACGGAGACGGTATTCCGGATAGTGTCGAAACTGCCGCGGATGTGGATGGAGATGGAAATCCAAACTTCCTCGACCTCGATTCAGATAACGATGGTATTCCGGACGCTTTTGAAGGCACGGTAGATACCGATGGCGATGGCCAGGCGGACTATCGGGATAATGATTCAGATGCAGATGGCATCCCTGATTTGGCTGAAGGTACTGCAGATACAGATTCTGACGGACAACTGAACTACGTAGATTTAGATTCAGATGCAGACACCATCCCGGACGCAGTAGAAGGTGCTGTCGATACTGACGGTGATGGCGCAAACGACTATGTAGATGTAGATTCCGATGCAGATAACATCCCCGACTCGGTAGAAGGCACTGCCGATACAGATGGTGATGGTGATTCGGATTTTCGTGACACAGATAGTGATGACGATGGGCTGCTCGATATAAATGAAGGTGTAGCCGATACTGATGGTGACGGAATTCCTGATTTTCTTGCCCCTCCGGTAGTCGTACCAGTTCCAGAACCGACTCCAGAACCGGCACCGGAACCAGAACCTGCGCCAGAACCAGAACCGACTCCGGAACCGGCTCCGGAACCTGAACCGGCTCCAGACCCGAGTGCTGACTCCGACGCTGACGGTATACCAGATAGTGTTGAAGGTACTGATGATACCGATGGTGACGGCCAGCCGAATGCCAACGATACCGACAGTGACGACGATGGAATTTCTGATACCGTTGAAGCGGGAGCAGATCGGTTAAACCCGATCGATTCGGACGGTGATGGCGTTGCCGACTATTTGGATCTTGATTCTGATAACGACGGAATTCTCGATGCGACTGAAGGCAGTTCTGACCTTGATGGTGACGGCACAGCGAACTATCTGGATCTTGATGTTGATAACGATGGTATCCTCGACATCCTCGAAGCAAGAAGCGATGTTGATGCAGCGCTATTGATTGATGCGGATCTGGATGGAGTTATCGACACAGCAGAGATTGAGTCCGGGGCCAACGGTATAGCCGACACAGTAGAGACCGGAGCAGAAACAGCAACTGTTAACTTTGCTCTGGCAGATTCAGATAGCGATGGTTTGCCGGACTTTATGGATCTCGACTCCGATAACGACAGCATTCCAGACGTTGTTGAAATGGGACTCGAAGATCTTGATTTTAACAACGCAGTTGATGTTCAACCTGCGTCTTTTCAGTTGCCGCCGGATCAGGACAATGACGGTGTTGCGAACTTCCGCGATCTGGATAGTGACAACGACGGTTTGACTGATCTGGTCGAGTTTGTCGGAGCTGATGTTTCTGATACTGATGCTGACGGTAGAATTGATAATTTTATCGATGCTGACAATAATGGTATTGATGATCTGGTTGTAGCTGCTAATCCTGAAGACAATGATGGTGATGGACTAGCGAATCATCTTGATCTTGATTCGGATCAGGACAGCCTTCCGGATTTAATTGAAAGTGGAGGAGTTGACAGTGACTTAAACGGTCTGGTCGATGACTTTGTAGATGATAACAACGATGGTCTTGCAGATTCACTATCAGCCAACCCGCTTTTCGCGAACGACAGCGATGGTGATGGATTTCCTGACTATCTGGACTTAGACAGTAATAATGATGGCGAAGCTGATCTCGTTTCTGCAGGCTTCGAAGATCTTGATAACGATGGCATCGTAGATAACTTTGTCGATCCGGACAACGACGGTTTGTCTGGTGCTAATCCGGCACCGGTTGCTCCTGTCGACCCGGTAGATCCTGTTGATCCAAATGCAGGAGTTATTATCACTGGCATTGATGGCGGGTTTGGTTGTAGCGTGAACTCTGGTCGCAATGTATTTGATCCACTGTTTCCTGGAATGCTGCTGTTAGCGGGTTTTGGTATGGTCATCTC
>CAYPDN010000041.1:13460-17405 GCA_964409445.1 uncultured Granulosicoccaceae bacterium | reverse complement strand
AACTTTACCCCGAGAGATGGCTTGCTAGATCAATTAGCCAGTGGTGTTGGTGCAAGCGCTGCAGATCAGGTTATAGAGTTAATTTTTAATCGGAGCCTGCAATGAAGTTAAATCTCGAGCTCGAGTCCAGGTTGGTTTAAAGCGACGTACTTTCTATATGCAGGTGCAATACGAACAGACGCTGATCGGTGACAGCAAAATGCAATCCGCTGGACGGCAACTGGCAGATCAGTTGCACAGATGCCAGCTGCTGCACGGCACAGTCATTACCTTAAGCGGTGAACTCGGAGCTGGTAAAACAACTTTCTGCCGCGGTTTTATTCAGGCCTGTGGCTATCAGGGATCGGTCAAAAGTCCAACCTACACACTAATAGAAACCTATTCGACGACGGTGGCTGAAATCAGTCATCTGGATCTCTACCGACTGGAAGATTCGGAAGAGCTCGACTTCATCGGTTTTCGCGATTTGCTGGAGACAGACAGTGTGCTGTTGATCGAGTGGCCGGAAAGAGTCGAATCAATTGCAAGGCTTGCGACAGTGCAAATTGGCATCGAGCACCGAGACAGCGAGTCGCGTCAACTGAAAGTTTATTCTGATCTGAATTTGGCGAACTGACTTTGGCGATCCGACGCCGGCACCCGCTGTTGACTGGAGTGTTTGTATTACCAATCGGTAGTTCGCTGAAATTCCACAGTGGCGAAGTGTTACGCGCTGGTTACTACTGACTGGAATACCTGCCAAAGCGCTTTAAATTGCATCGGACTATTGTAAGATTCGTGCGTGGCAAAAAAAATTAATACCTAACGCCTGTTGCGCAGTAAACACTGGAGTCCTGACCATTCCTAGTCGCCGGCAATTCATACAAGTTGCGGGACGTGCGCTCTGCGCCGTACCTGTTGTTGTGTGTGCAAGAGCCAGTGCCCAAAGCGCAGATAAGAGTGGAGCCTCTCAGGTTCAGGTCACAGGCGTTCGTTTTCATGAGGACCGGGGGCGTATGAAAATGCACCTCGATCTCGATCGACTACCAGAAAGCCACAATGTTTTTACGCTCGAAAATCCGCATAGAATAGTTATCGACTTACCGTCGAGCAGAGTATCGACTTTGCTTTCCAAGGAGCTCAAAGCGCGTGGCACTGTGAGGCGTATACGCTACGGCAAGCGCAACTTTGATGACCTGCGTATTGTGCTGGATATCAACGGCGAGCCGGGTAGTGTAAGCAGCCGCGTATATCAATTTAAAGGCGTTAAAAAGAAACGCATTGTTGTCGACCTTGGCATGGCGCCGATTACTGCTGAAGAAAAAGATGAACTGGTAGATGCAGCAGATCTCAGAGATATCGTGATAGCAATTGATGCAGGTCACGGTGGTAAAGATCCCGGTGCAATCGGTTTTCGTGGCACGCAGGAAAAAGATGTCACACTAAAAATCTCTAAAGAACTTTACAAAAAGCTGCGGCGCAAGAAGGGTTTTAAGCCGGTTCTTATAAGAGAGGCGGATGAATACCTGTCGCTGACAGATCGTGTGCGCGTGGCAAGAGAGCACCGTGCTGATTTACTGGTTTCAGTTCATGCAGACGCGTTTCCCGATAAGTCTGCTAACGGCACATCGATTTATGCTTTATCTACCAAAGAGCCAAGTTCGCGTGCTGCAGAGTTATTGGCGCGCACCGAGAATCAGGCCGATAAATTGTTTGGTGAGATCGCAGTACCGAAGAGCGAAAAGCACTTGCACAAAACCCTGATTGATCTTGCACAAAATGCGGTACTTGAATCCAGTATTGAATGTGGTGATGTTATTCTTAAACATCTTGCCAAAGTCAGTGAGTTGCACAAGCCAACGGTAGAGCAAGGTGGATTTGCAGTGCTTCGTGCACCGGATGTGCCTTCATTATTGGTTGAGACTGCATTCATTTCCAATCCGCGGGAAGAACGCAAGCTGCGTTCGTGGCGCTACCAGCGCAAGATGGCGAAAGCAATGTCTGCTGGCATTGTCGACTACTTCGAGTCGAATGCACCGCCAGATTCTGTAGTTGCGAGCCGGGTAAACCGAAAACGCGGCTAGCGCCCTTTAGAAATGGTAAAGGCACTAGCGGTACAGCCCCAATAAATTACCCTCTCCGGCAGCACTCAATTGGCAAAATCGGCCTTGACTCGCAAATAATAGGCTAGCTGAGTGTGGTCATTAGGCAGTAAAATAGCCCATCGTTTACGGATGCAGCTATGCCGATTAAGCAACTCCCCGATCACCTGATCAACCAGATTGCCGCTGGTGAGGTGATTGACCGACCTTCATCAATTGTCAAAGAACTGCTCGAGAACAGTATCGATGCCGGTGCCACGCAGATCGATATAGAGCTCGAGAATGGCGGTGTGCGTTTAATTAAAATTCGCGATAACGGCAGTGGCATTGTGGCTGATGAAATGCCGCTTGCGCTGAATCGCCACGCAACCAGCAAGATTGCCTCACTTGAAGATCTGACAGAAGTTCGCACGATGGGTTTTCGTGGTGAGGCGCTATCAAGTATCGCAGCAGTATCGCGAATGACATTGACTTCCAGACGTGAAGACGCAGAGCACGGGCTTGAACTTCACTACGACTGCACCAATGGTAAAACGACCAGTAAGCCGGCATCTCACCAGCGGGGTACCACAGTAAAAGTTGCCGATCTCTTTTTTAACGTACCGGCACGACGCAAGTTTTTACGTACCGATAAAACAGAACTGAACCATATAGAAAGCGCGGTCAGAAGAATCGCCATGGGTGCCTGGCATGTAGGCTTTACGCTTAGCCACAATCAAAAGCAGTTGTTGCGATGGCCGGCGATTGCCGATGGTGCCCCAACTGAAGTTGAGCGTTCTGATGTCGGAAGTTCTGAAGTAGAAAGGCTGGAGCAGGCAGGTACAGAACGACTGCAAGGTGTACTGGGGCAGGAGTTTATGCAAAACGCTTTGTATTTTTATCGCGAGTCGGATGATCTTCGTCTGCATGGCTGGCTGGCACAGCCGACCTTTTCACGCAGTCAGGCAGACATGCAGTATTTTTATGTCAATCAGAGAATGATCAGAGATAAAACTATCTCTCACGCGATCAAGCATGCGTATAGTGACTTAATGTACCACGCAAGGCAGCCCGCCTATGTGGTATACCTGCAAATGAATCCGTGTGAAGTTGATGTCAACGTACATCCGGGCAAACTTGAAGTCCGCTTTAGAGATAGTCGGAGATTGCACGGCTTTGTTGCTGCCAGCGTCAAAGAGGCGTTGGCGTCTGCCGGTGTTGGTGAGCAAGCTGTCGGTGCATTGGTTGATGATGCGCAAGCCAGCAATGCACGGTCACTTGCAGGTATCGATAGCGCAGATTTGCAAGCGGGCACAGTCGCAGATCGGCGGCTGGCAGAAACAGCTGGTAGCGGTGCTGGTGTTGCGGTTACTAAGCAGGCTGGTTCATCCGGTTATGCGCAGTTCCAGCATCAGAACAACATGGCGCTACCTGTTAAGGAGCATGGCCAGGTTTATCGTGATTTGGTCTCTGGCCAATCTGCGAGTGCCGCTGGTAGTAGTGATACTGATCAACATCCACAAACTGAAATACCGCCACTGGGATTTGCACTGGCGCATCTGCATGGTGCTTTTATACTGTCTCAAAGTAGTAGTGGTCTGGTGATGGTTGATGCACATGCAGCACACGAACGCATTACCTATGAAAGATTAAAAGAACAGTATGAGCAGGGCGCTATTCGCTCTCAGCCGCTGTTATTGCCGCTAACGGTTCATGTCAGTGAACAGGAGGCAACTCTTGCAGAGAAACATGCAGAGACGTTATCGAGTGTTGGCATGCAGGTAGATAATCGCGGTCCGGCGCAGTTATTGATACGCACCATCCCGGTAGAGCTACAATCTGCAGACGCAGAACAGCTGTTGCGCGATGTGCTTTCAGATCTTGC
>CAYPDN010000041.1:0-13360 GCA_964409445.1 uncultured Granulosicoccaceae bacterium | reverse complement strand
TAATTGATATTGTCGACCCGTGGCAGGCGTATTCAGCTTCGAGGTTTATCAGCGATGCGGATATTGAAATCAAACGTATCCATGACAGAGGCAACATACCATTGCTTGCCGGTGGCACAATGCTCTATTACCGTGCACTTTGGGACGGGTTATCAAATTTACCAGCTTCCGATCCTGCGGTTCGCGAACAGCTTGAGAGCGCTGCAAAAACACATGGCCCGCAAGCGTTGTATGACAAACTTGCAGCAGTTGACCCGGACAGTGCCGCACGAATTCACTGCAACGATCCGCAGCGAATTATGCGTGCGCTTGAAGTGTATGAAATCGCAGGTGTTACTCTCAGTAGTTTACAGAATCAAAAAGCGCGAGAGCACCGCTACGATTTTTATAATTTGGCGTTGTTTCCGCAAGACAGGAAAAAACTGCACGAGCGCATTGCTCAGCGCTTTGAATTAATGCTTGAGGCAGATTTTGAACTGGAAGTTCAGGCATTGATGAAAAACCCTGCGATGCACAATGAATTGCCCTCTATGCGCTGTGTCGGGTATCGGCAAATGTGGCAGTATCTATCCGGTGAGATTGATAAGCCGCAGATGATCGACAAAGGTATTGCGGCCACCCGGCAACTTGCCAAGCGGCAGATTACCTGGTTGCGGGGTATGGATAATTGCCGAATGTTCGATCCGTTTAATCAAACAGGCAGCCTTGAAGATGATACGCTGAAAGAGTGGCTGTCTCGGGCGCTTTTGAAGCTCGCGCAAGCAAGCCAGTAACAGCACTTTAACTTTTGCCCTGTAATTTCAATTGCTCAACCCATAATTTCAAATGATTAACAAGATAAACAACAAATCATTGCAGCTCAAAGCGCTGGCTTGTCAGGTTGGCAATACGCGCCTGTGCGAGCTGCAGCGTCTTGGTCGGAACGATCGGGGCAATAGACTATCGGTCAAGCTTGAAGGTGATAATCCGGCTGGCTCAGTAAAAGACCGACCGGCACTCAACATGATTACAGCGGCAGAGCAGCGAGGTGACATATCACCTGGTGACACGCTTATAGAGGCGACCAGTGGTAACACTGGTATTGCACTGGCAATGGCGGCCGCAATGCGCGGTTACAAAATGCGTCTGATTATGCCGGACAATATGAGTGACGAGCGCAAGCTGACCATGTCTGTCTATGGCGCAGACCTGATTCCTGTCACCGAGGAACAGGGTATGGAGTACGCGCGAGACCTTGCTCAGGAAATGGCAGATGCCGGTGAAGGTATTGTGCTGGATCAGTTTGCTAATCCGGATAACCCAGCCGCACACTATGCGGCGACTGGCCCTGAATTATGGAACGGCACGCAACAACAGATTACCCATTTTGTATCTTCAATGGGAACCACTGGCACAATTATGGGTGTATCGCGATATTTGAAAGAGCAAAATGCAAACATTCAAATTATTGGAGCGCAGCCAACAGAGAACTCGAACATTCCCGGTATACGTCGCTGGCCACCTGCGTATTTGCCAAAAATTTATCAGCCTGAGCGAGTTGATCGGATTATCGACGTCAGTCAGGAGGAGGCAGAGCACTATTCACGTGAGCTCGCTGCAGTCGAAGGTATTTTTTGCGGCGTATCTTCCGGCGGTGCGCTCGCAGCTGCGTTGAAAATCTCTGAATCAGTAGAAAACAGCGTAATCGTATCGATCGTTTGTGACCGCGGTGATCGCTACTTGTCTACTGGTGTTTTTAACAGTTGATTGTGCTGTTCGTGAGCAATCGTTGTGTGTAGTTAGTAACTCAGATAACAGTGGTGCTACCGTTAATAACACTTCACTTATAGTACGGGTGCACAAACTCCAGGTGTTCGCCACCTATCTCGATCAGGTCACCACCTATCAGTTTGACTTCCACCTGTGGTGTTAAGCCTCTGCCGTTGTGTTTCATTTGGGCGTTGCGTTCATTGACTGGTAAAAAATAATACCCGGTAGACTTTTTTGAAATTGCACCCATGTCACCGCCGGCCTTACCCAGTGTGGTAACAGGTTTTTCAAGCATTACGACGCTACCAGCCTTGTTGCCTGTCGCTACTTTTATTACTGCCTTTTCGTCAGGTGCATCCGAGAGCTCCGGGTTGATAACTGGAGCAATTGATGTCAGCTGTGTGACATTTTCTGTATCGACTTCAGGTTTGGCAGGTGTATAGGTTTCAGAGTAGGAGACCCTGTAGCTGCCAATGACAATGTCATCGAGATGTACCAGTACTTGTCTGATGATTTTCTCACCATTGACCACCGTGCCGTTTGTGCTGTTGAGATCCTCAATAATTAAGCAGCCACTCTCTTCAAAAATGCGAGCGTGATAGCCACTGACAGACAGATGAGGAAGGCAAAGCGCATTGCCTCTTCTGCGACCGATGGTGACGGAGTTGCTGGTAATTGTCAGGGAGCTTGTTTCTCCCGATTCACTGTGGATTATTAGCTGGGGCATGGTGAGTCTGGTGCAGTTGTTGGTTATAGTTATTATTAACTGCACCGAGCCTAGCAACATTGCCAGGATGATAGAAGAGTCTGTAGATTTCGATCCGGTAGCCTTGAGGGCTAAGCGCACGGTAAGTGCACGGATGAGACCCTACTGCAGGAGTTGCTTCGCTTTGGTAATTTCCTGCAGCTTTTTCCTGAACTGCGTTAGGTTTGCACTGAGCCCTTGTCTCACCGAAGCTTGTTGTCCGAACTAGGGACCAAAGTTGCGGCTATCTGCAGGTGCTGTGATAGGGATTCGCAGGATCTGGCCAGTCTGCACGTGGTTTTCATGCTGCAGAGTGCCGTTCCACTTTTTGATATCACCAATATGCAAATTGAATTTGTCGGCGATACCCGCAAGATTATCGCTGGGGGAAACACGGTAGTTAATTAAGTTGTCGCTATTTGTTTCGATATTTTCCTGGGTAATATAAGCCACACTCAATCGGTCTCCTGCTTTTATTGGCTCACCGGGTTCGAGATCGTTCCATTGTCTCAGGGTTTCTATATCGACGTGGAGTTTGCGTGATACTTTCCAGAGGCTGTCGCCGCGCGCTACGGTATGGGTTTTATAGTGGTATTTTTTATAAGAGGTACGGTGTTGGATATCAGATGTGCGATCGGTAGCCAGTATCTCACTGTCAATGATAAACGGATCATCAATGTTGCGTGTCACAGTCGCCGGGTGTGATTCTTTATTCACCAATGGCTGGCGCTTGAGCTTTGCCAGTTCGGTCAAAAGTTGAGGGATGCTCTCGACAGGCAGTATTAACCGATGCGGGCCATCAACCGGTGTTAGTCCCCTGTGTAAACCTGGATTGAGATACTTTACTTCTTCTATCGAAAGATCAGTGAGCTCTGCTATCTGTTGTATCGAAATACGTCTGCCAACTGACACTGACTCAATTCGCTTTTGATTAGCCAGCGGTGGCAACACCAGTCCGTAGGCGTCAGGGTTGTGGATCATTTTCGTTGCAGCAATTAACCGCGGCACGTAGTCGGAAGTTTCTTTCGAGAGTTTTAAATTCCAGTAAGTCGGCTCTCGGCCGCGTTTTACTGCAGCACGCATCGCTGCGCGAACATTGCCTGGGCCAGTGTTATAGGCTGCTAATGCCAATAGCCAGTCGCCTTCGAATTGTCGGTGCAGATCACTCAGGTAACGGATCGCGGCTGTGGTTGAGGCAATGACATCTTTTCTTTGGTCGTGATGTTTCTTGACGGACAAGCCATAGTGGCTTGCTGTTGCGGGTATAAATTGCCAGATACCAACAGCGCTTTGACTCGACAATGCCGTCGGATTAAAAGCGCTTTCAATCAGTGGCAGCATTGCAATATCCAACGGCACGCCGGAGCGATCCAGTTGATCGGCTATATAAAAGAGATACGGGCTGGCATCAATCAGGTTACTGCGCAAAGACTTGAGCCCGGACTGCAGGAACATGAGCTGCTTGTCGATGCGATTGTTTTCAATTTCCGAGAATTCAAAACTGTCGCTTAATCTCTGCCAAAGGCTCTCATTGAGGATCTGCAGGGGTACGAACTCAGATCGCAGGGATGGCAGTGTCTTCTGCGGCACAGAATTGCCGACGTTGGTCGCAACTGAAACGGTGCTGGCTGGCAGACTGGCCGGTAGTTTGGCAGTTGATCTGCCAACTGCATCAGCCTGAAGGCCGCTTGCGAAGGAAAGTGCCGCCAGCGTGAAAATACACGCAAGGCACTGTAATCCGGGTATAAACTTGCAAAACGAGAGGATATTCAGAGGTTGATTCTCGGGGGGTGAGTCTCGGGGGTATTTCCGGGAGTTATTTTGTGGATTCCTGAAGCCGGGAATCTTATTATTGGTCCTCCGCAACGGAAAACCATCCTACTAAAGAGTATATTGGTTTTATGCAGAAATTCAGCAAAAATTCTCCAAATTGGTGCGATGCCCAGCCGGGCTTGCGAGACTGGTATCAGTCATCTCTGGGCAATGCGGTGCTGGATACGGTTGCAGACAAATTTGACGAAACCCTGCCGGGTATTTTTGGCTATCAGGGGCTGCAGGTGGGTCAGATCGCGCCCGGGCGCGAGTTGCTGTCGAGTGCTGGTTTGCACAGACGTCTTGTGATCGACAGCTTCGCGAGTGAATCCGGCTCGCATATCTCTGCGGATGTTGAACATCTGCCGATCAGCTCCGACTGCGTGAACCTGGTTTTCTATCCGCATGCGCTGGAGTTCTGTGAAAGTCCGCATGGTGCGCTCCGCGAGGCAGACCGGATTTTGACCGACGACGGACATCTCATTGTTATGGGTTTCAATCCTTACAGCGCATTTGGCGTGCGCCGGTTGCTTGGCCGTGCAACACCGTGGAATGGCAAGATCTACAGTCGCGCCAGAGTTCAGGACTGGCTGTCGGTTCTCGGTTTTCGCATCGTCAGTACCGAAACCGTTTTTTTGCGTCCTCCTGTCAATCGGGCTGGTGTGTTGCAAAAGACTCGCAAGCTCGAAAAGGCACAGAGGTTTTTGGGCCTGGCCGGTGGGGTCTATCTGATTCATGCTCGCAAACAGACCATTCCGATGACGATGGCTCGCCAGCAGTGGCTGAAGCCTCGCGGTCGACTGGTGACTGGTGCGTTTGCACAACGATCTGGCCGGACAGCGGCCAATCGTGACGGTGACATAGAAGATCCTTCGTGAGAAAATAGCGGGATGTCTGGCAGTGCCCGGACAGAATAGCGCGGGATTGTTTTGTTCCGCAATGTGCCATCTGGCCAACACGGCTAACAGACTGAAAAACACATGCGGCAGATCGTTCTAGATACCGAGACAACCGGTCTTGAAGTCACCCAGAACCATCGGATCATTGAGATTGGTGCGGTTGAAATAGACAACCGGCGTTTAACCGGCAGACAATACCATCAATACATTCAACCAGATCGTGCAATCGATGTGGGCGCGCTTGAAGTGCATGGCATCACCGAAGAATTTCTTGCCGATAAACCCAGATTCTCTGAAATATCAGACGAGTTTTTAAACTTTGTAGAGGGTGCTGAAGTCGTCATCCACAATGCAGCGTTTGATGTTGCTTTTCTGGATTATGAATTTCGCATGTGCAAGGCCAATACCCGTATGGATATAGTCTGTACCGGTGTCACAGACTCTCTGGCAATAGCACGAAAAGAATTTCCCGGTCAGCGCAACAACCTCGATGCGCTTTGCAAGCGTTTTGGCATAGACAACTCACGGCGCAAGCTGCACGGTGCGTTGCTCGATGCGGAAATTCTTGCCGAAGTTTATCTGGCCTTAACCGGTGGTCAGGGATCACTCGGGTTTGACAGCACAGGTGGAGACAACGCTTCCAGTCAATATGACGGACCGCTGTTTGATGCAGCCAGCCATCCGCCGCTTCGGGTTGTACAGGCAAGTGCGGCTGCACTTGAAGCGCATACCGCCTACCTTAAAAAGCTGGATGAAGTTTGCGAAGACGGGTGTGCATGGCGTGAGGCAACTGCAGGGGTTATCTCGGAATAATATGCCTGAGTAGTTTGGCGCTACCGCTGTTTCATAATTCGTTGCTTCTCGCGATCCCAGTCCCGAGCTTTTTCAGTTGCACGTTTGTCGTGCGTTTTCTTACCTTTACCCAGTCCGATTTCGAGCTTTACGCGTGAACGCTTCCAGTACAGCTTTAGAGGAATGATGGTGTATCCCTTGCGGTCGACCTGCCCGATGAGCTTACTGATTTCGGCCCGGTGGAGCAGGAGCTTTCGATCCCGCATCGGCTTGGCGACCACATGGGTAGAGGCAGATAGCAGAGGTGTGATGTGGCAGCCGAGAAGAAACGCCTCACCGTTTTTTATAAAGACGTAACAATCATTTAATTGCACGCGGCCATCGCGCAGGCTTTTGACTTCCCAGCCCATCAGCTCAAGACCAGCTTCCATGGTGTCTTCTATCAAATAGTCGTGCCGCGCACGCTTGTTTACTGCAATACGGGACGATTCTGACTTATCGCCTTTCTTTTTCTTCGGTTTAGCCATAGGCTCTAGTGTACTGGAACAAATAGTGTGGTCATATGAGAGTTTGTCATTTGTTCTGCCGCAAGGCGTCAGCTCGCAGGGAATGGCCATAGTTTGATATGGAAGGCCCTTTTCAAGAGCTGCAACGCAGTGGCAGGGCAAATGGCCCCTGTTCTATTTTTTTAGGCCCGAAGGGGCGGCTGACTAAAGTGTACTCTAAGCCGCGTTAGAAAATCGGACACCGCGCTTGCGTGAATCTGCCAAAAAATCAATCACTTTAGTCGGTCGACTCATATGGGCACACTGTTTGTTCCGGTGCACTTGTATAACCTTTATTGAGCTCTGAATATTCCATGCCGACTGTCGAACGAAGCGCGCTTGTGCCATACACCGCGCAACAGATGTACCACCTTGTAAACGACGTTGAGGCCTATCCTGAATTTCTTCCGTGGTGTAGTGGTGGTTCAGTACTCGAAGACAGCGACTCTGTACGTGTCGCGCGGGTAGATATCAGTAAGGGGCCGATAAAGCAGCATTTCACGACCCGGAATGAATTGAAACCTGGTGAAGAAATCAAGCTGTCATTGGTGGAAGGCCCGTTTAGTCAGCTGCAGGGGAAATGGCAGTTCATCGCTATTGGTGACAGCGGTTGCCGGGTGAATTTTACTACTCAATTCAGCTTTGGCAGTGTATTGATGGAAAAAACACTCGGGCCGGTATTTAACGAAATATGCGCCCGGCTGGTCGATGCATTCGTTGCTCGAGCAAAAAAGGTTTATTCGTGAACGGGATTGAAGTGTTGATATAACTGTACATCGAATACGAGCGTCAAATGAAATTCAGTAAGTATCACGCGTTGGGAAACGATTACATTGTTATCGATCCTAAAGATCTAATTGCTCAATTAACACCAGCCAATATCAAAGCAATTTGTGACAGGCACTATGGCGTGGGTTCTGATGGAATTTTATTAGGACCTGCAGAAAGTGACGATTGTGATTTTGCTTTGCGAATTTTTAATCCTGATGCCAGTGAGGCAGAAAAGAGCGGCAATGGCTTACGGATATTTTCGCGCTATCTTTGGGATCAATCGCTGGTTGCTCATGATAAATTTACCATCCGGACGAAAGGTGGAGTTGTGAGTGCAGTTGTAGGTGAAAAAGGGCATTCAGTTTCCGTTGGAATGGGATTAGTTAGATTTACCCATGAGCCTGGCTGTGTGTCTGGCGGTGAGCCTGCACCCGTACCTGAAAAGCTGCACATTAAAGGCCAGGAGTTTACCTGCTACGCTGTTAATGTTGGCAATCCACACTGCGTAATAATAACTGACCATATCAATGCATCGTATGCCAAAGAATTTGGCAGTACGATTGAAAACGATGCGAGGTTTCCGAACCAAACCAACGTTCAGTTCGTTAAAATTATTGATAGAGCCTCGATACGTATTGAAATTTGGGAACGCGGCGCAGGGTATACACTCGCATCGGGATCGAGCAGTACTGCCGCTGCAGCGGTTGCTCACTCCCTTGGTTTTTGCGATTCAAATATTGATGTTTATATGCCCGGAGGTGTTATCAATATTGATCTCGACAAGCAATTTTACGCAACTATGACAGGTGCTGTACGCAAAATATGTACAGGAGAAATTCACAAAGAAGTGTTGGTTGCAGACTGAGAAATCACTAGTGGGGCGTGCGGCACGCCCCACTAGTTGCGCGTAGATTGTTTTACTTAGGCTTTGGTGTTGTAGCTTTGTTGAGTTTTTTCAGCTCATCAATGAGTCCGTCCATACCGCTTTTTTCTATAGAGCTTTTAATGAAAAATTTACTCGCTATCATCGCGCTTGTGCCTGCGATATTAAGATCATAAATCTTCCACGGCCCATCGAGCGAATGAAGTATGAATTCAGCTTCAATTTCGGCATTTGTATTTGTATTTTTTAATTTGAGCCCCACTTCTGCCTTTTTCTTGTTCTTGCTACTGTCGGTGGGTATCAATTCAATAGTGTAGTCGGGGAGATTGTACGCAGCTGTACTTATCAGGCCGATCAGATACTCGCTATATTCCCGAACCAGTGCCTCTTGTTGATCGTCGCTCGCATTGTTGAAGGCTTTGGCTCCGGTTGAGGTTTTTGTTATTCGCAGGAAATCGATTCGTTCGATATACTTGTCATCGAGTATTTCGCGTATATTCTCTCGGTAATTATTATTGTTGGATGCACGTGCTGCTGCAAGAATCTCCTGGGAGAGATTATCAATAAGGTCATACGCTGTTAGGGTTGTGGAGGCTGCCTGGCCAGATCTTCCGTTGTCAGATGTTCCGTTGTCTGATATTCGGTTGTCAGATGTTTCCTGGCCGATAGCTGGAATATTAACCAGCGTAGTGGTTGTGAGCACAAGTGTGAAAAAAATTGCCTTTAGATTCATTATTGAACCAATCAAAACGTTCCGTTTTTATAGTTTACCACCAGCGCAATAGAGAGAGGCTCTTTGTGGGTGTCACTGGAGCTGGTGATCGGTTGTTGCCACTGTTGCTGAACATACGCCAATGAGAGTTGCCAATGAGAGTTGCCAGTGAGAATAGAAGTTGTCTACGCCACTCAATCGGCACAGAAAATAATCGAGCTATCGCTTGATCAAGATTCGACTGTGCAGGATGCAGTTAGAAAGAGTGGGCTGTGTGAGATTTATGCGGACATAGAATTAGGGGTAACACCCGTTGGGATCTATGCTGAAAGAGTGCAGTACGATACCGTACTTAGAGACGGAGATCGGGTTGAGATCTACCGACCGCTGGAAGTTGATCCGATGGAAGCGCGACGATTACGCGCCAAGTCTCAGGCTAACAGGAACTCTAAGCACAAATCGAAATCCGATAAATGAAGTGAAGCCACCTTGATGAAGGCGGCTTCAGTCGACTGCTGGCGTTTTTGCTGATAGATACCGCTATTTTTTTGGTGCGGTAATCGCGGTATATAGTTTATATAGTCCGTAAATACCGATCAGATAAAGTCCTGCGCTACCGGGGATTTTATCAGCGGCAGCCAAAGTTGCAGTAAAGACGGCTGCGCCGATAGCTAAGAATTCGACAGCCAGTTGAGTAGTGTCGGCAATTTCACTTGGGAATTGGCTTAGTGAGCGTTTTTGTAGTGCATCTACCAGTTCCAGGTACTCTTCTCGTTGTTCTGCTTCGATGCGACTGGATTTTGGTTTCATTGTCACAGCCATTTTAATTTCATTGTCTGTGCAAGTGGTGGTTTCCCTATAGTCGAACCACTGATTGTTGCTTTCGAACGAATCGTCATCCAAACCTGGTTTGCATGGGTAAGTAATGATTATATGCTGTTGTACTTCCCCGTCCAGATGTAATTCTTCGGGTGAGGTTGAAGTGCTGGAGATTTCCAGTTCCTGATAAAACGGCGTGGCCAATATAATATGCCCGTTGTCTATTTCAGCCAGTGGGGTTTCAATGAGATAAGACTCTTCGGTTGTCAGATGATTTAGCTGTGTATCGTCATTGACAATAACCATTGAACTGACTGGAGTGAGCTTTGCCTCCAGCTGCTGTGCAAGTCCCTCATAGTATGAAGTCTGGATCGACTTAAGTTCATTTGAACCGAAGTGATATCGCATGTTGTCTGCACGTGCACCATAGTAGTCTCTGCGATAGGTAACCACCGGTTTACTTTCGTTTGTCAGGCTAAGGTCAAATTTCTGTGTGAGCGTGTAGACAACGCGATCTTTGTTGTATGGAATACTCTTTAAACCACCACCCTCTGCTTTTAAAATCAACGCTGATTTGTAGGTTAGCTGCGCCATTGTGGCCAGTGTGCCGCCTTGTTTTTGTGTTGTTGCGTCTACGAAATAGTCATTGCCTTGCCATACGAAGTGCACAATCATATGGTCAAAAAGAAACGGTGAGGGCATTAGTGTTTCTATTCCGTCCTCAAGGCAGGTATCAACGAGGGCGAGGTTGGCCTCAATACCCATTGCTTTGAGTATGCTGAGTAATAACGTAGATTTATCTTTGCAGTCGCCGGTACGTTTTTTTAGTGTTTTAGATGCCTGTTTCGGCGTGTGTGTGAATATACCGTTGCAATCGCTTCTGTAGCGAATGTTGTCCTGTACAAAGCGGATGTTATTTAAAATGGTTTTTTCTGATACTTCCGCTATTTCTAACTCTTCAAATTCAACCGGATCAAACACTCCGGCCTGTCGATAAAAACTGTGCATGTGTGCAGAAGTTTTTTCCCAGCTGATTTCGGTGGTTGTGAATAAATGGGGTGGCCAATATTCAGCGGGTAAATTGCCGTCGAATGTGGCGGGTTTTAGCTGTTCTGATTTATGCTCGAAATCTGAGTTCGGAGTAACAGTTGTTACATCGTTAATTTTGTTTTTTGAGTCAAGGTGCTGAACCGTTAGGTTTGAATCCGATTGATTCACTACTCGAATAAATTGCTGACCTACGAAAGTTCGAAAGGTTAAAGATCTGTCTTCGCGAATAAAATGACCTATCAGCGGATGATCGGATTTAAATTCGTGCTCGCTTGTTTCAATATCAACGATGTCACCAGTTCTGAGATCGTCAATGATGAATTCAACAGTCATGACATCAGATGAGACATGTCTTTCCAGTTGAAGCTCTCTTTGCATGCAGCGGATATTCTCTACATCCAGGCAATCAATAGTTTTATCATCCCGGTAAATTACGCAACGATGAAATGACATGCGCTGTGATTCCGGTCGTACGCTATACAGAAACTGTGACATATCCTCAATGCATGAGGCATCGTTAATCTGATAGCAAAGACGTCGATAAGAACTGTTACCGGCTGAGTTAACCAGTGTTTGAAAGTCAAGAAGCAGGTAGGTTTTTGGGGATTCGTGTTCACCAGTCTCTGATGCAGCTGGTGCTGGTGTGGGTCTTTCGGTAACCCACTCAGGTCGCTCAGTCAGTTCGAACAATCCGTCTGCTTGTTGTTTTTTTTCCGCCGCTATCATTCGTACCGCTCCTTATAGACTTTGCGCCCATAGGTAACGACAGGAATTAAGAAAACGTTAAAGTCTTTGGCTTGTGGCTGCAGCTTTGTTGAATTGCATCACATCACAGGTAGCGCCACTTGTCTGCGTTCGATCTGCGGCAAGACTAAGCCTGCATTCAAATCAGCAGACTATTTGTCGGGTCTTTGAGGAATGCTCCCGTCACCCAAAAGGCGCGGGAGCCGAACAGGCTTGGTTTAACTCACCCGTTTTAATCCGCGCTGCTTTATTCCAGGACCTGGTTTCGCGGATCAGGACCAAAGCGGTTTTCCCCATCAGTGCCTTTTAAAAGCGCAAATACCAGTAAGATAAGTCCGACCAGGGGAAGGATTAACAGCAGCATCCACCATGCGGATTTGTCAATGTCGTGGAGCCTGCGTGCCAGAACAGCAATGGTCGGTAGTAGCGTTATTAAAGTAAAGATACCAGCAGCACCCATCAAAGTTGCATTTGGCTGGCCATTGTCGGATGCCATTGCAGCAGCTGCCCCGATCAAAACAAAGGTAATGACCATGTTGACCAGGGTAAAAACCCAGTATTCTTTTATGGTTGCTCTGCCGCGGAACACTGCATACTTCTTTAGCGTATTGAAATACCCGCCCATACTCTTTTCCTCGGTATTTTGCTATTGCTTGCTTATCCCGCTGGAGCCACAACTACATTCCACCGGGTACTTAAAATTAACCGGGTGTTCGCAATGATGCGTTAACCAAACCCATCTTTTTCAAGATCTGCTACTACCTCGTCCTTAAATTGAACAGACAGGCGTTTAACCTGCGGATCTTCACCGGAGCGATTCAGGCTAAAGATATACTCCCAGCGATCCGGATTGATTTGATTGCTTGTCAATGGTGTGCCGAGAAGTCCGACAACTTCTCCCTTGCTCATACCGACTTTAACTTTGGAGATTGCGTCTGGAGACAGCAGGTTGCCTTGCTGGATGTCAATTTTGTGGGGCCTCGGCAGCCACCATACACCGCACGCAGATAAGGTTGTAAATGCAGGTATGAGTGCAATTAGCAGTAGGTGTCGTGCTTTCATGTATTTATCCATTTGCGAATAATTGCAAGTCTACCCAAAGTTACAGATTCCGGGCGTTGCATTCTGCTTATCTAAAGGGGACCGAAATAGTGCTTACTTGTGACTGAGACATACCGCAGTATCAGCTGAAGACTGCGCCATGCAAAATGTATGCGACTAACTGCTATCGCGCATGGGACAGCTTTAATCTTCAACCGCAGCCAGCATTTCCCGGGCATGAGCCAGTGTCCGCTTGGTGATTTTTACGCCGCCAAGCATGCGTGCTATTTCTTCCAGCGATTCTTCGTCGGTTAGTGTGCGTGACTCTGCGAGGGTTTTATTGTCACTCGATTGCTTTGATACTTTGACATGATAGTGCCCTTGCGCTGCAACCTGCGGCAGGTGAGTGACGCACAGCACCTGGCATCGATCACCCAGTTTGCGTAATTGCTGCCCAACAGTTTCTGCAACACCGCCGCCGACGCCTGTGTCTACTTCATCAAATATAAGTGTTGGTACCCGGTTTCTTTCTGAAGTAATTAACTGTACGGCAAGACTTAAACGTGAAAGTTCCCCACCTGACGCAACATCAGACATAGGTCGCGGTGCTGCGCCCGGGTTGGCACTAACGTTAAACAATACGTGATCGAGTCCATTTACAGATGGTGTGTCAGTGGGTTTGCTGCTGCATTCGATTGCAAACTTGCCGCCTTTCATGCCAAGTGTTTGCATCGCATCTGTCAGGTATTCTTCCAGTTGCTTTGCAGCTTTGCGACGTTTTGTTGAAAGCTTCTTTGC
>CAYPDN010000040.1:0-17501 GCA_964409445.1 uncultured Granulosicoccaceae bacterium | reverse complement strand
GCATGAATTTCTATCGGCTTAAACATAATTAATGCCGCAATGACCAACCGCAGAATGATGTCGAAACCAGTCAGGGTTTTTCTGTCAAACGCAGCTAACGCACTTGCCAGCAGGTACAGCGCAATGCTCAATCGTAACAGCAGCCACAGCAGAGGAGCCAAATGCAATTGACCATCGTAGCCCGGCAGATATTGTGCGGCAGATGGCAGGGATGTCGGATCGAGAACAGCTGCTTCTATTAATAACAGTTCCGGGTAGATAGCAAATACAAACGGAATAACAAACATCACAATGCCAGAGCGCACCGCCGAAAACGCGGTTGCCATAGGCTCTGCCTTGGTGATTGTGGCTGCAGTAAATGCGGCAATAGCTACTGGCGGTGTTATGGCTGATGCCACCGCAAAATAGAAGATAAACATATGTGCAGTAAAGTTAGCTAAACCGAGACCTGCCAGTACCGGCCCCATTAACAAGGCAACGTTAATGTAGGCGGGCACAGCGGGCATACCCATGCCAAGCAATACTGCAAGCGCCATGGTAGTAAGCAGTGCAACAAACTGAAACAGTCCTGAGCCATTGGCGGCGAGATCAAGAGAGCGCAGCCAACCGAGCACATCGAGTGCGATAAAGTCAGACAAACCGGTAAAGTTAAGGCAGAAGTCGATGATTGATACTGCCAGAAACATTAAATACAAAGTTGAGATCAGAATGCCCGAGCCAGACAGAGCGTCTATCAAACGCTTTGGTTGCTTTCGCATATCGCGATCAAGGAACAACAGAAAGCAAAGAAGGATTACTGCCCACCAGCCGGCACTGCCTGCATCGCCTGCGGAGTTTTGCACCAGCTCGAGAAACCATGGCAGATCGCTTGCCAGGCAACTGCCGTTTTGAATTGTTGACTGCACACCGATTAGTGACGCAAAGAAACCACAGCCTATCGCTTCTTTGGGTGTTAGCAGTAAAAATAAGATCAGTAGTATCGGTCCGAAGATCATCACCAGGTTTAGCTTGTCTGCGCGTGACAGCATCATGTCTTCAGTGACTTCTCCTATCGCTTCAATGCCTTGTTTGCGCGACTGGAATATGGCAGATAGAAACATACAGAAGAAGTACGCAATAGCTGGTATGGCCGCAGCGATAATAACCTCGCGATACGGCACTGCAGTCAAAGCTGCCAGTACAAACGCTGCCACACCCATAACAGGGGGCATGATAGAACCACCGGATGAAGCGGCTGCTTCCATGCCACCTGCAAAGACATTGGAAAAGCCACGTTTGATCATCATCGGTATGGTTAATACACCTGTCGATAAAACGTTTACTACTGGTCCACCGGAGATAGTGCCGAACATTGCAGATGAAACAATCGCCGCGTGTGCCGGGCCACCACGCAATTTCCTGGTCCATAAAAATGCCAGCTTGATTAACGAGCGCCCACCAGCAGAAGCCCCGAACAAACCACCGAGTACGATGTAGGGGAATACCGTGTTTAGAATGATATCCATGAACCTGCCAAGCAGACCGGATGAGTTGTTTACCAGTGCATCATGCAGGCGCGGTCGACCATCAGATAACAATCTCGGTTCACCGCCGAGTTTTGTCATCAGGTACTTGTTGATATCGTCAGGGCCGTGAAAGTACCAGACCATAACTGTAGCGACCGTATAAGCGGCTACCGCTATTGCCACCAGCACCAGTGGCAAGCCCCATACTTTTACGTTGTAGGCGAGAAATACAATAACGCTTAAAAAAATTATCGCAGCGAGCCAGGGGCCGGTTGTGTCGATACACTGGGGGTCATCGACAGAATCGGGTACCGGTAGTCCGAAGTCCTCAGCAAACTGAATTTCCTCGGCCAGGCTTTTTGCGATCAGTTCAGCGCGCTTGCCGCTTATTTGATCGACCAGACAGACGGCTTCGATCTCTACCATGTAGGTTACAGAAATAGCGATTGCAGCAACAATAAGTGCTGCATCAAGTGCCAGTCCGAATTTTCTTAAAGTCGGTGAACGTTCAGCCATACCGCGCCAGAGCGAATGCTTTAGCGCGACAATGATCATCATCAGCGCAAACGCAAGCGGGTAAAAATATTCGTACGGGTATTTTCGTATAACGAAGTTTTTAAAGCCCAGAAAGCCTGCAAATGCATCATCAATCCCGGGGATACCGGGCATGGCATTTAGCAGCCCGACAATTACCAGCAACAGCGCCAGCCAGTAAACAAGCTTTTCGCCAAAATCAGTTTGTCTGCCTGTAGCGTCGCTTGCCATAGGTTAGATCCGATCCGTTGTCATGTGGTCTGCATCATAAAAAAACGGCCGCCCTTAATAAGGACGACCGTGCTTACTAATGCCATTTTAGACCGATAGTTTACGGCTTGGCACAATCATCAATAGTAAAACCTGCTTCTTCCCACGCGGCGACTGCACCTGCATGGTACTTCAGTGGGTTCGGGCCACACATACCGGACTTGACCGAATCAACAACACCATAACCTGCATAGCGCGCAAATGGTGCTTTGGCTTTTAGACGATCTAAAGTGTCGATGTGAGCTTTAGTCAGCTTCCTGGCCAGCTCAAAATCCATGTCTTTGTTGACGATGTCTCCGCCGATGGTTGCAAGACCACGGAAAGTTCCGTCGTCAGTTTCCAGTGTTACACCACTTTCGCCTAGTGTTGCTTCAGATGCTGAAAGAGTGAACGGTGCGCTGCCGGGGGCTTTCAGGTACTTCTGGAATGGTTCGGAGTCCCACTTGTCTTTTGGTATAGACCATACTGTCATGTTGCCGGATGCAACTGCCTGTGTGATTCGGCTGTCGGGGAACAGTATGGGTAGTACAACTGCATCCGCAGAACCGTCGGTGATAGTTTTAACTGCCTGACCCCAGTTAACCTGTACGCCTTTGTAGTCGTCACCTTCTTTAAGCCCTGCTGCAAGCTGAATAATAGAGCGGGCGTTAGTAAGGGCGGCACCACGTGGCGGACCGTTATAAATGGTTTTACCTTTCAGATCGTCCCAGCCCTTGAGTCCTTTTGAGTCATAGGCATAGAGTGCGAAAATACCCAGTGTGACCGGATAGAGTGCGCGCAGGTTAGCAGCGAGTTCAGCACCTTTTTCTTCACCCAGTTTTGAATAGGGACCTCGGCCTTTTGAGAGCAGGAACGGAAGTATGTAAGGTGTGCCGGCAATATCAGTTTTGCCTTCGGCGACATTTTGAATTGAGTTGGTCAGTGTCTGACCATCTGCAACCTGAATGTTGGCAACGCCTGCTTCTGCAGCTACCTCTGCAAGGTGTGCCATAGAGAGATGAATTGATCCACCCGGTGAAGCGGTTTCTGCAGTGAGATTTTCTGCAGCATTTGCGGTGCAGGATAAAATCGCGGCAACGCCAATGGCTAGCAGCGACTGAACAGGTTTTTTATTACTGGTTTTCAAAGTTATTCCTCCAATAAGTTTTGCTGTGTACAGTTTCTGACAAATTCCGTCGCTAGTCGAGGAATAATCAGCGCTTGTAGCTCCGACCATACGATAGTGGCGCAAAGTGGTATCTGAACCGAATCAAGCATTAGTCATATCTGAAAGCATGGCTTTGCGGCTAAATTTTGATCGACTGGGCAGATAATTTAATGTCCAGCTGAAAACTGCCCTCATTGACCAGCCAGCGACGAATTGTGTAGTCGCGAGTGCCAGTCTTGTGCATCGGATCTTCATCTGCAATTGCGGTGGCGGCTTGCAGGGACTCGGCGCGGTAGATAATCATGCCGACGCCTTCCATCTGCTCACCGGTCAGATCTGACAAGGGTCCGGCCATCACCAGTACGCCTTTTTGCTCTTGCTCCGATTGATAGGCCAAATGCGCCGGCAGGTTTTCCTGCAGCTTTTCCGGTGCTATCGGCGTGCTGATAATCGCGTACATCTCGCAGGCAAGGGATCCACGGTCCTGTGCCGCTTTTTTGTATTCAGACCAGGCGGGCATATCGGTTCTCCAGAAATATCGATATTATTTGACAATATCACATGGTATCGGCAAAACTGACGGCAGTAAATTAACAACTATTCCAGATCGGCTCTCATATGAAACTTCTGCCTGGTGCAAGCGTCGCGAAAGTTGGTGCAAAATGGACGGGTATTCGTGCGAATCCCGGAAGTTCCAGTAAAGGTATAAGTGGGAGTAATGGTTAAGATGAGCAGCCCCTCTGAAGCCGAGCTCGAACTTCTGCGTACTGAGGCGCAGGCTAATTACCGTGACCTTCGCGAACGCAAGCCGGCGCTTGATGAAGACTCTATCGATGTGATTATTCGTGGTGCGCGTTCACATTACGCGTGGCTTGATAAGCCGGTGCCCAATGCACTGCTCGAAAAAATTTATGACATCACCGCGGCCGGTGCTACCAGCATGAATACCTGTCCCGCACGGTTTACATTTGTAACCAGTGCTGAAGGTAAAGACAGACTGGCGAAAGCCTTAAAAGACAAGAATATCGACAAGATGAAGTCGGCACCAGTGACTGCAATCATCTCGTACGATCTGAGCTTCTGGGAAGACCTGCCTTATCTTTTCCCGCATGAAGATCGACGTGGATTTTTTA
Organism: uncultured Granulosicoccaceae bacterium; assembly: GCA_964409445.1. Lineage (GTDB taxonomy): Bacteria > Pseudomonadota > Gammaproteobacteria > Granulosicoccales > Granulosicoccaceae. Next base: position 12,912 of record CAYPDN010000040.1, on the reverse strand, counting down.
AAGGCAAAGATGAATATATTGAAACTACTGCGTTTAGAAACTCAACGCTTCAAGGCGCCTACTTTATGATTGCGGCGCGAGCGGTTGGTCTTGATGTTGGTGCGATGTCGGGCTTTTCAAATGAAATAGTCGATGAAGAGTTTTTTAAAGACAGCAGCCAGAAATCGAACTTTTTGTGTAACATCGGGTACGCGGATGAATCGGCGTTATTTCAAAAGTTACCGAGGTTTTCGTTTGACCAGGCCTGTTCGTACTTGTAAGCATTCTGAATAAACGTACTAAGGGATCACGTGGCAATTAAACCGAAAAACAATGTTGTGCTGAAAGCTGCGGCAAATTGTCCGTCGCATTCACTCGCCGAAATTTCTGTACGGGATTTGAAGTTCAGTATTGATGAACCGACTGAACGTGGTGGTACGAACAAAGGTCCGACCCCCACTGATACGGTAATCTCGGCACTGGCAGGTTGTACCAATGTAATCGGGCACAAGTGTGCGGAAAAGCTCAATGTAGACATTGGTCACCTGCAAATAGACGTTAGCTGTGAATTTGATCGCCGTGGTGTGATGTTAAGCGAAGAAATCGATGTACCGTTCACTAAGATTAAACTGAACGTGAAGTCAGATGGCAGTGCCACTGCCGATGAATTGCAGTCTGTTGCCACGGAGGTTGGTAAATACTGCCCGTTATCAAAACTGTTTCGTCAGGCCGGTACAGTAATCGAAGAGGACTGGTCCAAAGCCTGATGGTCCAAAGCCTTATGATCCAAAGTATGACACCCAAAGTATGACAAACCAGGGTCCGACAATACTTGTCTGATCTTTTTCCGGAGGATATCTATGAAATTTAAGTCAATTATTAGTGCGCTCGCTACAGCCGGCTTTTTAGCAGCTGCAGTACCGGCGTCAGCCACCGAAACAATTAAAGCTGTGGTTATTGATGGCTACCCGGCCAAAGCCATGTGGGTTAAAGAATTCACTGGATTCTTTATCCCTGAAGTAGACAAGCGGCTGGCCGAGTCCGGCAACTACAAGATGGAATGGCAGGAAAGCTACGGCGGTTCCATTGTTAAGCCCAAAGGTGTTCTTGAAGGCGTTAAGCTAGGTCTCGGTGATATTGGTATTGTGACCACAATCTTTCATTCATCAAAACTGCCCAGCCAGGCGCTGGCTGCAGTCACACCGTTTGTTGCACCCGATGCACGTGCTGTGGCAAAAGCGGTTGATGAAATTGCCAAAGAATTCCCGACCATGCAGAAGGAGTTCGAAAAGCAGAACCAGGTTTACCTGGCGACAGGCGTTGTACTTGATACCTATCAGATGTTCAGCAGCAAACCGGTTTCATCTTTAAAAGATATTGAAGGTGGAAAAGTGGCTGGTGCCGGTATGAATATGCGCTACCTCGAAGGCATTGAAGGTGCAGCTGGTGTACGTGGTGGCCTGACCGACTTTTATAATATGCTGCAAACCGGCATGGTTGATCATGCGATGTTGTGGCCCGAAGCTGCGAAGACTTTTAAAATCGCAGAGGTAGCACCTCATATGCTTCAGGCAGATCTTGGCGCGGTTAACTCCAAGACAGTAACGGTTAATTCAGACTACTGGAAAAAGCTGCCTGAAGAAGTGCAGGGTGTACTGCAGGAAGTGGCGGTTGCATATCGAGATCACGTGGCCTCTGTTGCAATGGATCGTGCGACAGCAAGTCGTGATGCATACGTTGCAGCTGGTGGCACTGTGGTAGATGTTCCTGCCGCTGACCGTGCGAGCTGGGCTGAAGCTATGCCAAATATCGCAGTGGAATGGGCTAAAGGCCTTGATGATAAAGGTGAGCCGGGTTCTGATATGTTGAAAGCTTATATGGGTAAGCTTGCAGAAGCTGGCTTTGAGCCAGTACGTGACTGGGCTTCAGAGCTCTAATTAAAGTAATTGTGCAGGGCAACCGTTCTGGTTGCCCTGCACTGGTGCCCTGGACCCTTGCCCTTATACCCATAGAATGACTGCCACGCTTAGAAAAATAGAACAACTCGCGAGCAAGATAGCGATAGTGGCTAATGCAATCGGTACTCTGGTAGTGCTGGGGCTTGTCATGGTAGTGAACTACGACGTTGTAGCCCGTGGTGTATTCAACAAACCATTCCATGGAGCGGTAGAGCTGGTCCAGTTTTCTATGGTGCTCATCGTTTTTTTGCAGCTTCCGGATGTCGTCAGAGTGAATCGCCTGACCCGATCTGATGGCTTCCTGTCTGTCGTTGGCACCCGCTGGCCGGTTATTCGAACCGTGCTTAATAAATTTATTAACCTGATCGCCTGCATTTTTATGGTGTTGGTGGCAATTGCTATCTGGCCTGAATTTACCGAGATGTGGGAGACGAAAGACTTCTTTGGTGTGCCAGGTGTATTCACTGCACCCTGGTGGCCGATTAAACTTGTGATTTTTATAAGTGCTGCTTTGTGTAGTTTGTTGTTTGGTCTGAAATTATTGTTGCCGGAAGTAGAAGCTGCCAAACCTTCTGCTGATGCAGGTAACAACGACGGTCTGCAGGGCGATAGAACATGAGTCCAATTGAAATCGGGCTGATTTCGGTGGCGGCTATCGTGACACTGATATACCTCGGTGTTTATATTCCGATCGCACTTGGTGTTGTGTCTTTCGTATCAATCTGGTTGATGCGAGACAACTTTGATCTGGCGATGAATCTGTTGAAGATTGCCGTCGGTGACAGTGTCATGGAATACACCTTCGCAACCGTACCGCTGTTTACCTTTATGGGTATTGTTGTGTCCAAGGCAGGACTGGGCAGCGATATCTACGATGTCATGAATGCTGCATTCCGCAAAATCAAAGGCGGCATAGGTATGGCGACTGTTGGTGCTAATGCTGTATTTGCGGCAGTTACCGGATCATCTATCGCGTCGGCCTCAGTATTTTCTAAGGTAGCCGTACCGCAGATGCTGCGCTATGACTACAACCCGCGCTTTGCAGTAGGTGTTGTCGCAGGGTCCTCCGTACTTGGCATGATCATTCCGCCTTCCGCAATGCTGATTATTTACTCGTTTGTTGCAGAGCAGTCAGTGGGTGATATGTTTCTGGCAGGCATTGTACCCGGCATTCTTTTGGCCGTTGCGTACATTGCAGCCATCGCTTTTGCCGGTAAGTTTTTCCCCAATTTTGTTGGCGGCAAGCCAGCCGAAGATTATGTTCCAATGAGCAAGATGACGGTAGTTTCAAAAACGCTGCCGCTGATTTTACTTATTACAGTGGTGCTTGGTGGTATTTATACTGGCTGGTTGTCACCGGTAGAGGCAGGGGCTGCTGGTGCTACGGTGGGTCTGTTGATTGCGTTTGCACGTCGTCGTATGACCTTAAAAACCTTTTGGGAGGCGTTGCTTGAGACCGGGCACATAACTGCCGCGATTCTGTTTTTAATTACTGCAGCATCGATCTACAGTCGAATGCTGGGTCTGGCCGCATTGCCTAATGAGCTCGGTGACATCATTGCGTCCAACCAGTTCAGCTTTGCAACGATCATGATTATCTATGTCTGCCTGATGCTGTTTCTGGGCACCCTGCTTGATACTGCTTCTATCATTCTTATTGTTGTTCCACTATTTCTGCCGATCATCGAATCATTAGGGCTGAGTCCGGTGTGGTTTGGTATTGTAACGGTTGTCGGGGCCGAAATAGGATTGCTGACACCACCCCTGGGTATCAGTTGCTTTGTTATTAAATCTACCCTGAATGATGACCGCATTAAGCTGATAGATGTATTCCTTGGTGCACTGCCGTTTGCGCTGGTTATGCTTATGGTATTGATATTATTGATTCTGTACCCGTCACTTAGCACCGCTATTCTGAATCGTTAACAGGCTTGCACAATGAGAAATGTAACTCAGGACAATATCACTGAAACGTTCCTTGGCTACTTTAGTGATGATACTGATCCGCGTCTCAGAGAAATAATGGCTTCTCTGGCAAAGCACCTGCACAGCTTTGCGAAAGAAACCAATCTTACCCACAAGGAGTGGACCAAAGGTCTGGATATTCTTCGCAGTGCAGGTGCCATTACAACACCGGAACGCGATGAGTTTGTGCTGTTGTCAGATGTGCTCGGGTTGTCATCACTGGTAGATATGGTCAACTCACCTGAGAAAGGCACCAACTCAAGTGTGCTTGGTCCGTTTCATATCTCTAATGCACCGGCTATGGAAATGGGATCCGATTTACGCGGTGACTATGAAGGCGAGCTGATATTAGTTACCGGTCGTGTTACGGACGTTAATGACAAACCAATTGCGGGCGCGACGCTCGATATCTGGCAGACTGCACCCAATGGTTTGTATTCATCACAGGACCCGGAGCAGGATACCTACAGTTTCCATGCGCTTTTCACGACTGGAGATGATGGACTGTATTCATTTACAACAGTTCGTCCGGTGAGCTACACAGTACCAACTGATGGCCCGGTAGGTGAAATACTGGATGCCACTGGCAGACATCCGTGGCGCCCGTCGCACCTGCACTACATCATTAAAGCAGATGGATTCAGAACACTGGTAACCGAAGTGTTTCCTGATGATGATCCATACCTTGATCAGGATACTGTGTTCGGAGTTCGATCAGATCTGGTGATGACCTACATTAAGCAACCAGCAGCCTCATTTCCCGATAGTGGCTTTGCATTGTCAGGCAAGGTCGATGAAGACTACTCACGGGTTGATTTCGACCTGATGTTAACTGCAGAGATCAGTTAAGCCGCAAGACCATGTTGTTTGAAAATGGTTATTTAAAGCGGTTATTCAAAGTGGTCAGCCAGAAACTCTCCGGTGAGAGTGTAGTGACTCATTAAACGACTGACGGCGAGTTCGGTGTTGCGTTCAAGAGCTGCCTGCATTATGTCCTTGTGTTCCCGCTCCACATCGCGTGTAGCGTAATCTTCAGACGTACCGGCAAGATAACGGTAACGGATATTGAGATCGTACAGCTGCGTGCAAAAGCGCAGTAGTATTGGTGAGTCGCACGCGCTTAATAGCGTGGTGTGAAATATTTTATGTAACGATTCCCAGTGTTCTATATTGTCTCGCGGATCCTTCGCAAGATGGTCGTGAGCCAGTTGCAATCGTTCTTCCCAGTCAGTATCGCCAAGGTCAATACTGCTCTTTAAGCCAATGATATCCAGTTGACATCTGAGCATCAGAATTTCGCGAAAGTGACTCGCGCTTGCCGGTGCTACCTTGAAACCGCGTTGGTCTATGCGCTCAACCAACTGATCTGAAGTCAGCAGGCTCAAGGCCTCTCGTATCGGTGATGAGCCAGAGTTCAGGAGCGTTTTCAGGGACTCTATCTTGAGCTTTTCACCAGGTGCGAGTTTCCCCTGAATGATGCGTGCGCGGAGGTCTTCGACCACGCGCTGGGTTGCAGACACGGTAGAACTCGTGGTATCGCGTGTATCAGGCTTTATAGATTGGCCGTGTTGCTGTGCCATAAGTATTGGTCACGAATCTGCAGTTCTATGCGAATTCATAATATACCGGTATTAGTATTTTTCAGCCAGCAAAGCTACTTATAGAGCACGTAAAGGTAGATGCGGTCGCATCTTGCGGGGAAAAATACAAAAAAAGGTTGAAGGCGAAAAGCCTTCAACCCTGGGTAGAGGTTGAAAAAACGTTATAGCTAGATCACGCTTGTCGCGATTGATTTAAACTCGTCGTCAGACAGGATGTCGCGTTTTTTGATACCGGCCTGTTTCACCAAATCGAGTATTTTAGCGTTTTGTTCGTCATTGGCTTCACCCAGCCCCAATTGATTCAGTTTGTAATCAATAGACGCTTTGCCGCTTTTCTTACCGAGCACAACTTCGCCTTCGCGGCCGGTGAAGGCGGGATGGGTGCCAAACATCACGAGTGGGTCGTGCATCACGTATTGAATGCCGATACCGGATTCACGAGTGAAGTTTCCATCGCCCAGCAGCGGCTTGTTGCGAGCAATAGGTACATTTGCACATTTTGAAAGTAGCGCACCAAGTTCTGGCAACTTCGCAAAATCGTAGCCGGTTTCATAGCCATAGAGTAGGTCAAGGCTAATCATCAACTCTTCGAGCGCAGCATTTCCAGTGCGTTCACCAAGTCCATTGCCTGAGGAGTGAACGCATACAGCACCGGCAGTTACCGCAGCAATTTCAGTTGCCACACCCATACCGAAGTCGTTGTGGGTATGTATTTCAATCGGTAGCCCGGTCATTCCTTTAACCCACTTAACCATATATTTGATGGCTTCGGGCGTCGCACAACCCATAGTATCTACAATACCAATCGAGTCTGGCGGAGACTCATTCATAATGCCTTTACACAGGTTTTCGAGATCTTCCGGTCGAGCACGCGTAGTGTCATAGGGGAAGAAAACTGCGTGCAAGCCATTTTCTTTGGCGTAGTTAATAACCGGTGCACTGCGTTCCAGAACGTTTTCCCAGGTCCAGCCAAATTGTGTTACCAGCTTCGGGTAACCAATGGGTACTTCGATAATCACGCCGTCCGCACCGCAGGCAAGTGCCATGTCGATATCGGCTTTCATCGCGCGTGCGAAAGTATAGATTTTGGAGTTCAGATTGAGCTTGGTGATTTCCTTAATTGCCTGCTCATCCTGCGGTGATACCGCAGGCATGCCTGCCTCGATGCGTTCGACTCCCACCTCACTGAGTTTTTGTGCAATCGCTACTTTGTCGTCGACAGTAAAAACAACACCAGGGGTTTGCTCGCCATCGCGAAGAGTCGCATCGTGAATCTCTACTTTTTCGGGCAGATCCATCGATTTTCGGACTTCAGGCTCGAAATTGTAGGGACTTACCCAATATTTTCCGTCTTCGAAATGATTTTCGCGCATCGCGGTCTCCTGGTTGATCTGGTCGAATTGTAGGTATGTGGCGCTATTTTATCAGCGATTTTGATTGCTAGAATACCAGCTGATTGGAAAAATATCGATTTTATGACAACGAATCATAGATCCGCTTAATGAGTGCTCCATAGTCAGACGGAAGGTCGTTCCATCGGTATTAAATAGCTCGTTGTTAAGTAAAATAGTGGCTGGAAAGAAACAACTGGTGAGTAAACGTGAACAATGGCAATCAGGCGCTGCAAGCACGCAACCCGGGTGGTGGTACGCCCGAAATGCAAGACTGGTATTTAAAATCTGAAACCGGCCCGTTGCAGGATGTGTTGCTGGGACCTGCAGAATCTTTCAGGTGGCTCGGTGAAGAGAATGCTGAGTGGAGTTCACTGGTACGAGAGTCAATACGAAAAGGCAGGCAGTTCGATGCAGATCTCGCCAGACGCCAGCATGCAGAGATGGTGGCGGCATATAACGAAGCAGGTACTCAGTGTCACTTCCTGCCGGTGGACAATCAAACGCCGTATCAGGTCTACGCCCGTGATTCCTCTTTTATGACGCCATATGGTGCAGTGCTCTGCCAGATGGCAAACCCAAGACGTCGCGGTGAGTACGCACCCGCATTACGTTTTTATCTGGAAAATAACATACCGGTCTATGACATGGTCTCTGCCGGTAACTTTGAAGGTGGAGACTTCAATATCATCAAGCCGGGTGTTGCTCTGGTGGGCTATACCGATCAACGCAGCGAGAAGGTCGCAGCTCTGCAGGTAGCAAAGTGGTTTACTGACGAAGGATGGGAAATCAAATTTGCACCGATAGATCCTTTTTATGTGCATATCGATCTGATGGTTTGCATGCTGACAAAAGACTGCGCGGCGGTTTGTCTTGAAACTACTGAAGATGATGTTGTGGACTGGCTTCGTCAACAGCAAATCGAGATTGTGCCGGCTACTTTTGCCGAGACAATGGCACTTGGTTGCAATGTAGTGGCTCTGGGTAACGAAAAAGTTCTATCGACAAGTGGTGCAACCGATTTGAACGCGAAGATGCGCGCTATTGGGTTGACTGTCTATGACCCGGATATGAGTATGTACACATGGGCGGGTGGTGGTGTGCACTGTATGTGTCAGCCACTGCGTCGTGATGTTGATTAAACAGGTACGTATGTCATTGAAAATCTGTAGATGCCTGGCCTGCATTATCCATAAGGCGACCAGCAAAATTTAGCTTTACCCTGGTGTTGTACGAAGAATTCGATATTAATCAAAAAACAGCAGTATGGAAGGAATTATACTTGAATGTGATTTACTTATAATCACTTTGGCACGTTGTCCTATGTGAAGTTCACTTGCGTGTTTTTCATCGATAGTGACTACCACATTAAATTCATTTTCTGCAGGGGTGTCTACGTTAATAGCGCTCAAATCAGCTGATTTTATTTGATCTCTGATTTTAATCTCTGAAACAGTACCACGCAGTGTTTCGCTGGACCCCAACAAATCAATGGTCACCGGATCCCCTTGTTCAATGTTGTCGAGATAGCGTTGATGAAAGCTCCCCTCTACGCTTAGAGTAGTTGTATCAGCTATCGCAACCACCGAGTCACCGTGATTAACATATGACCCATCTGGAAAACCAATATCCCACACGGTTCCGGACACACCTGCCACTAAATCGTAGTGATTGTTTCTATTCAGATTTTCAACGCGTGAATTCACTTGTGATGACAACTTATTTTTCTTAAGTGTTAAAACCTCAATCTCTGATGCAATATTCATCAGTTCTTTCTCAGTATCAAGCAGTTGCTGTTGCTCAATCGGTGTATTTTCACTCACGTAGTTTCCTGCGAGTACTGCTTGCAAGTTGGTCTTTAATAGAACTAAATCCGTTTTTTGGCGATCGATTGTCGCTTGCAACTGCATTTCTTTACCTGTCAGTTTATCCAGCGTATCGCGACTGACAACGGCAAAATTTTCATCCCCTTTATAGTCTGTGTTTGCTTTTGTGTAGCGTTGTATAAGCTCTCTGACTGCCATTTTTTCTTCCAGGGCGCGCGAGAGATTGCTTTTAAGAATGGAGTGCCGCATGTTGGTGACTTCTTCAATATTTGTTAAAGAGTCACTCACCTTATTTTTAAGTACTTTACTCCTCTTTTCTAACAGGCTCTTTCGACTATCCAGTGAAAACAAGGTCGACTCAATACCTGACTTTTCAATTTCAAGCTGATTCAGAAAATAGTCATCTACTCGTTCATTGGTTACGGTCCCAAGTATAGAGCCGCTTGGGATATAATCGCCTATCTCCAAATCGCTAAATGACAATTCGCCATCTATCGGTGTTCTAATCCATTCAAGCTTTGCGTTTATAAAGCTATTGCCGCTGATGGGTAATACTTGCGGGATAAGTATGGCGGTTACGATGGTCAGAAGAATAATGGCACCAACAGACGCTCTGATTAACCGTAGTATTTTATCGAGATGTAGTGATAGCATGCTTTCACATGCTGACTTTACAGATCTGTTGAATAATAAAATACGCGATTTGTCTCTGGCGGAAATTATCTTGTGTTGCCAGTTAACTATCATTTGTAAAAAATATAAGCGTACAAAGCTCGCCCCTTAATTAATAAGAGTATTTGCAGGAAGAGGTCAAGCGAACATTCTTTTGAATAAGATGACTGAAGTTTTTCGCCAGCTTCCGGTTAGCGGAATTTCTGATTCTTTGCTATTCCTATTCAAGGGTTTGTCGACGCATACCAGACAACAGAGGAATACGGCGATCATTGCATAAGCGCTTAAGAGTGCGTTGTAAGCACTATAATCTGACCAATAAAATTCACTGTAGTTTTGAGATAAGGTTTTAAGAATAGCCAGAGAGATGGTAATTCCGATTAAAATGAACGGTGCCGCTAATCGCCAGTGAAATGTACGAGTTTTGTGATTGATATCTTTTCTGGTTACTTCGAACTTGACGTTATTTGGAAAAAATAAACCTCGAAAAACTGCTGATGATACTTGAAAAACAGAAAGTGTTTTTTGAATCGGTGTTATTAATGGCATGCAACGACCATCGCTTATCCAATAAAAAGCCGCACACAAGAGTAGATTCTTCGGTATCAAAATGGTGAATAACTCTTCTATTGTGCAATTAAATACGTTAAATCCAAAAATCCCGTACAATATAGGCGCGAGCAATAACATCAGCAAATGAAGATGCGTCATCCAGTACAGAGAAATATCAAAATAGAATAGTCGATCAAGCCAGGGTAGATCGCGACTTCGGATGGGGCCATGTGGGTCCCTAAGCAAAGCCATAGCCCCAAGACACCAGCGCGTTCTCTGTACAACGTAAGACGGTGTATCTTCGGCAGCAAGTCCGGTAGCAACCTTTTCGTTAAGATATAGTGTTTTATAGCCTAGCGACTTTACTCGATAACCAAAATAGACATCTTCCACAATCGAGTTAACCGGAAATCCGCCTAGTTCATCAATTACCTTGCGCCTTGCCGCCCAGCAACTACCTACACATAGTGCGTTACCCCAGGCATCACGCGATGGAAGATTGACATCAAAAAAGAAGCGCTGCTCTTCTGTCCATCCGCTACCGCCAAACAGGTTCCTCTGTACTGGATCCAGGTTTCGGAAATGTTGTGGCGCTTGTACGAGGGCAACAGAGGGATCATTGAAGAAACTGGTGAGCCTTGTTGTAAACATTGGATCTAACTGGAAATCTGCATCCAGACAGAGAATGTACTCGGCCTGCCCATGCGGAATAGCCCAGTTTAAGTTTGCAGCTTTTGTTCTGAGAGGTAGTGTGGTTGGTCGATTAAGGTACCGCACTCCCTCAGCCTCACATAAATCTTTTAGCCATGCCCTGTCGCTGTCATCACAGATCCAGATTGTTAGATCGCGGTATACATCCTTTTTCGCAGCTTCGATTGTGGCTTTCAGAATATACATTGATTCCGAGTAGGTTGGAATGAAGAGATCAGCGGAAAACACACGATCTGCAGGCATATTTGCAATCAGTAAATCGCACTGGCTGGAACGGTTTGTAAAACGAGTTAGAGTAATGCACTGCCAGATACTGTATAAAATAACCATCATTTCTGTGATAAGAAAAAGATATTGCCAACAGATCGCAGCACTAAATTCGAATACATCAACAGTCTCAGTAATTCTCCATTCTACGTACCACAATTGAATTAAAATTAGCGGTATCAGAACCGCCGCACGACAAAACCTGTTCACTGATGGCAATAGCGGAAGTACCAGCCAAAGTGCCAGTATCAATAACAGATTGAGAGAAGAATATTCCGGTAGCATGCGTTATCTACGATTGTTTCTTAAACAGAACTGTCAACGAGTGCCGAAGCTGCTCTTCAGGATCGGCTAGCGAGTGCACTGATCGTTCCATCGTGCCTGCTATTCGTAAACAAGTATCTATAGATAAAAGCATTCCGTTACGGTATGAGTTATGAGGTGAACAGTGTGTGTTTAGTCGATGCCCGCTAATGCAATGGTCTGGTAATAAAATATGACATAAATTAGTGAGATTACGCTTGTATTATAAAATTACTTAAGATTATCAATTATGAATGGTTATTTACTCTGTATTACTATAGTGTTCCTGTACGGAATAATGCGACAATATCGCATCACTTTTTGCGCTTAGTTATTTCGAAATCGGTGTCTGTAAAAAGGTGCCCCAGTACGGCCCTTGCTCGTTGTCCTATAGTTCGACGTGCTGTATGGAATCGATTGAAGAAATTTGCCATGCCCGTCAGATCTAAAATCAGATAGAACCAGTTTGAAAAGTAATACAGAAAAGCAGAGACCGATAGGGATTTTTGATTCCGGTTTGGGCGGCCTTTCGATAGCTCGCTCCATCAGGGATATTCTCCCGGCCGAAGATATAGTTTACTTCGCAGATTTAAAGCACTCCCCTTATGGTTGCAAGTCGAAAGAACAGGTTATAAACAGATCCGAATGTATCGCAGATTTTCTAATTAAACAGAACTGTAAATTGGTAGTGGTGGCTTGCAATACAGCTACCGTAAATTCGATTGGCATTCTGCGTTCCAGGTGTTCTATTCCTTTTGTCGGGGTTGAACCCGGAATAAAACCCGCAGCATTTCAGAGTGTAAACGGAGTTATAGGGGTGCTGGCGACCGAACAAACGCTAAGAAGTACCTCATATCAAAAACTAAAGGCCAGTTATTCTGACAAAGTGATAATAGAAGAAAGAGCTTGCCCGGACTTTGTGTCTATTGTCGAAGGCCTTGATCATGAAAATGAAGTCGCAATTGTCAAAGCGGAACAATATATTCGACCATTGCTGGAGGCTGGCTGTGATCAAATTATTTTAGGCTGCACTCATTTTTCCTTTTTGAAGCCGGCTATCAACGAGGTCGTTGGCAAGAACGCAGTCGTTATTGATACAGCCATTGCTGTAGGAAACGAGGTGCAGCGAAGACTAAATCATCATGGGATTCGCAAAGATGTAGGGTGTAGCGGCGGCGTTGAATTCTGGACAAGTGGTGATTTAGAAAACACCTCTGCATCAATCTTCAAATTATGGGGGCAAGAAGTAAGTAGCGTTTATCAAAACTCCATCTGAGCGTTTATTAAACTAAAGGCCTTTCGGTAATTCTTGTGAGCTTGAAAGTCTGCACGTTGGAGGGGTGAGGCGCAAGAGTCTATGTGTTAGGTAGATTGCTTTATTTGTTGCGCAATTCTAGACATCGCGCGCATTATAACTAACGATCTGCTTATTTTGGCACCATACATTTCTCAAGATCGGTGCGTAGCTCACTTTCTGAAAGTCCGCGGCTGATAAATACCAACGTGCCACCAAGTCCGTTTGCAACCGTCGAACCGGTTGCTGCATCAGATGTAAAGACATCGTGAACAGCGTTTAATAACTGAGGTTCGGACTCTCCATCAAACAACACGATTCCTTTCATCCTCAACAGATTTTCTGCATGCCGCATTATCCAGAATGACAACGTGTCGCGAAAAAGATCGTGAT
>CAYPDN010000039.1:2565-17561 GCA_964409445.1 uncultured Granulosicoccaceae bacterium | reverse complement strand
AGACCATCTATTTTTCAAATTGCCTTTTAGCGAATGTAACCTATAGCCTGGGATACCAGAGCTGCAAACTTCCATTGGTTTCACTAATTATTTTATTCTGTGGACAATCTATCTGGCGCTATAAAAGCAATGGCTTGATTACATTTAATAACTCTTCTTCGTTGACTGTCTGAGAGTCTTTATCCGCTCCACGAGCATGAATGAAATCGAAGGCCAGTTCACCGGATTGGTCAAAAATGAGCAAAGTGGGTATACGGTTTATATTGCCGAATAATTCCCGACTGAGATCAGTGCCTTTCAGAACATCAAACACCGGTTGTGTTGTTTTGAGAAATTTGGCCATGCGGGTGGCGTCGTTATCGTCGAATTCTTCAAATACATTGACGGCAACCACAGTGACATTATCTTCGCCAACTTGACCGAGCATGGAGTTCAGCGCTGCGAACTCCTTCAGGCAAGGTGGGCACCAACTGGCGAAGAATGTAACTACTACCACCCGATCTTCGAGAGGAATGTCGGTTCGGCTTTCATTTCGAGCAACCAGTGTATCGAGGGTATGAAGGTGGTCTTTGAGTTCTTCACGTAGCTCAATACTTGCGCCCGAAGCCTTTGTTGGTGTTGCTGAATATGCAATTGCAGTGGCAAAAGACATAAGTAATATTGTTAGCGCCAGCAAGCCGCGATTTAGTAGTGAAGTTTCCGGTTTTTTAAATGTATGTGTATTCATATCTGCAATATAGACCTGGTTGTCATGTGACTAACGCGATACTGGTGAATTACTTTTTTGGTTGATAAGCGTCACACAAGCCACTCGCGGGAACAGTTGAACCCGGGAAGATTATGCAAGTGCCATTGTCGGCGTCATCTGATGCCGAGTATAAGCTGCAGTTGGCGCAGTTCGTATCGGGATTATCAGACTCCATTGTAAAAGCCAGAGCACTGGCCTGTGGTGATTCCGGATCTAACATTTTCGCGCCGTCGGCGTGCGCTGCCCTGATTGCCACTATTGGTATCAGTGGCGTGGTAACTGTGATACCCATCATTTTGCTAAAGTTACGTCGGTTCATGATGTTTATTGTCTCCCGTCAATAAATAGTAATAATTGATACATTGCTGTTACTACTTGCCAGCTAAATGATCAGCGTCGCGTCTTTGCGCAACTGGTGCCTGGTTGGCAGTCACTGATTTTGAGTGACAATACGGTAGTTAGTTCGATCAATATCGCTGGTTTTCGCTAACTGGTCGTTTCGAGCGCATTGTTCTGTGACTCGATAGATCAACGGTAGCAGTTCTATTTTGGACTTTCTTTTACCAAACCTCCGGATTCCGCGGGAAATTTGATCAATCACGCACTGAAGAGTATATCCGACGATATTGTAGTTATTACGGAATCAGCAGCCCACCTATGACCGATTGACCGTTTAGAAAATCAGATTGAGCATCGATAAGCTGACCACCAGAAACAATACGGTCATGATGCTGCCGGCACGCATGAAGTCGATAACGCGGTAGCCTGCCGGCCCCATAATAAGCGCGTTAACCTGATGGGTCGGGATAATAAATGAGTTTGAGGTGGCGATTGCGACAGTCAGTGCGAAGACGGCTGGGTCAGCGCCGGCACCGACGGCAATATTGATGGCCAGCGGTACAAGCAGAACAGTGGCACCGATGTTCGACATTATCAGTGTGAAGATTGTCGCGAGAATTGCGATAACAGCCTGCAGCAACCAGATTGGTACGTCACCGAGTATTTGTAGTGTATGCATTGCGATCCATGCCGCTGCCCCTGATTTTTCGACGGCCAGACCCAGTGGGATCAGACTTGCCAGCAGGAATACAGTTTTCCAACTGACAGCACGATAAGCCTCGTCCATTGTCAGGACACCGGCCAGTACCATGCCGACCGCGCCGACCAGCAGCGAAACAGACAGGCGTAGTTCTGAAAATAATACCAGTGACACAGCGAGGATAAAGAAGAACAGAGCTGGTTTGATTTTGTTGGGCCGCAGCTCTTCATCAACGTGATCTGTAACGATCGCGTAGTCTGTATTGTCACGGAGTTTCTTAAGGTTACGCCACGCTGTGTGGACGACCAGCGTATCACCACCCTGGAGCGGAGTTTCCCTGACTTTTTCATCAAGTGTGTAGCCGGCGCGATAAATTCTTAAGATATGCAAGCCATCGTTGCGGCGCAGCTGCAGATCATTGAGTGTTTGTCCGACCATTGATGAACCCGGTGGTACAACAATCTCTGCGATACCGGTTTCCTGTGCGTTCATCACATTTGAAAAGTGGTTTTCTCCTTTTACGATTCTTAGTTTGTACTGACGTGCGAACTTTACCAGCTGGCGCTTGTTGCTGAGCACACCGATGTAGCTGTTCACCCAGATGACGTCTTTGCCGTCTGGTACAACGGCAATTTCATCACCGTTTCTAACCGCAAGTACGAATGGTACGTTTTCCAGTGTGCGCTCGATTTGCATAATGGTCATACCGACCAGCGGGCTCTCGAGAGTTGCCTGTAGTTCAAACAGCTCACCGGAAATTCCATACACTCGCTCGAAGTATTCAGCGGTGCGGGTGGTGTTCTCTCTTTTTTTCTCGCCTCTGACACTCGGCAATACGAATTTGCCGAAAATAACGAAAAAGATAATGCCGGTTGCGATCAGTGCCAGGCCGATAGGGGTGACATCGAACAAGCCAAATGTTTGCATCTGATGCTCAGCGGGTAACGCCTTGTTGGATGAAAGCATCAAATCGTTTAATAGAATCAGCGGGCTGGAGCCGACCATGGTGACAGTACCGCCCAGAATTGCGCAAAATCCCATCGGCATGAGCAGACGCGACATTGGAATGGTCGTGCGTCTGCTGATCCGGCTAACTACCGGTAAGAATAGCGCTGCTGCTCCAACGTTTTGCATGAAGCTTGAAATCAGACCGACCGCACCCGAGATAAGCGGGGTAATTCGCGATTCGGTGCTGCCGCCTTTGCGCAGAATCCAGTTCGCTACCCGGCTCATGATGCCGGTTTTGTCGAGTCCGGCGCCAATAATCATCACTGCGATAATCGACATCACCGCATTACTGGAAAACCCGTCAAACAACTCGGTAGAGTCGATGATGGGTTGTAAGCCGGGAAGCATGGTCGACAGACCGAGTGCTACCATGATGGAGACTGCCGCGACGTCAATACGGACGATTTCGCTGACGAATAGAAATACCGTAAGAAAAAGTAAGCCTAGCACCAGGATGATTTCAGGGGTTAGTGTGCCGGCTGCGTTCATGGTGCTCTGGCGGAGTGACCTCTTATTATTAATGCCAGTTATAAAGTGTGTGGTCTCAATTGCAGAAGCGCACACAGTCCGATAATGCTTGTGCATCCGGAAAAGTTCGATACTGAGCCACGCTCTTCCAGGTGTCTTTAGTTTCCGGTGACTCTATTGCGAAGTCAGAATCGGAAACCGGTAACATGACAAACTGGTCTGCAGTTATGCAGTTCGAGATGCCGGTTCATTGGCAGATCGGTCAGGGTGTCAGGCGACCATTGGTAGTTGCAAAAATCGGTTCACTTTCTGATGAGGGGCAATGCAAGGACAGTTGATCTTAATGTCACCCTTTGAGGTCACCCGTAGAGATCACCATTGGAGGCTATAAAGCGTTCTCGTCTTATCGCGAACCTAGTAGAATTATATAGCTGATTAGAATAACTGACTACACCGATAATGTTGCAGAACGAAAATTTATGTCCTGACGTTTATAATATTTGATGAAATTATGGCAACAAGTGATATTCGTATAGCAAAGCAATGAGACCAGAAACTTGTAAATTATGGGCCAGTTAAGCGCCAGATCAATCCGCACGTTTGTTTTGCGTCAGGGACGATTGACTGAAGGGCAGCGGCGCAGCCTCGATCAGTACTGGCATCAGTTCGGAATTAATACCGGTCACGTCGACATAAACAGCGCTGAGCGAGATTTTGCTCCACACGAAGGGAGTGATCGAATCGATCTGAGTCAGCACTTCACAACCGAAGCTCCCGTTTGGATGGAGATCGGTATCGGCAACGGTGATGCACTGATCACTATGGCGCAGCAGAATCCAGAGGTGAATTTTCTCGGTGTCGAGGTGCACCTGCCGGGTGTCGGTCATGCTTTGGGTGAGGTAGCGCGATGTGAACTGACAAACGTACGTCTGATCCGTTACGACGTATTGGATCTCATTGAGCATTTCATGTTGCCCGCCAGTATCGATCGGGTTTTGATTTACTTTCCCGATCCCTGGCACAAGACCCGGCATCACAAGCGCCGTCTGGTTAATGCAAAATTCCTTGATATGCTGACACTGTTGCTGCGACCTGATGGATTGATTCACTTCGCCACTGACTGGCAGCCTTATGCCAGGCAGGTCAGATCAGTAGTAGAATTGCATCCGCGCTTTGAATGTCTGCAACAAGAGGAAGAGGCAAAAGCCATTACCTGCCTGCGGCCGGAAACGCATTTCGAACGCCGTGGTTTAAAGCTTGGGCACAAAGTAACGGATCTTGTTATCCGCAAACTGCCGGGCTGATTTCTTACATCTGCTAAGTCGTGCGCTGGAGCCTGCGCGATAGAAGTTCTGCTACTGCGAACGCGCTCCCTGTGCCATGTTTTCGCTCAGCAGAATTCTGCGCGCAGACGCCTTGGCGCAAGTTATTGACGGAAACTCGGAATCGACAGGATATTGACGCCGCAATTGGCCGTGTTCTTGTAGTAAAACCCGATCCGTTCACATTGTATTCGGTATTTAGTACTACCGCAGACACCCTATGTATCACCACTCAGCCAGACAATTGATCGTGAGGTTCCAAGTCGATGTCGACTGATTATTACTCACCAGACTATATAGCTGGCGATGATCTGTCCGGTACACCGCGGCATCATGATCGGCAAATCGTTGAATCGGTACTGTCTTCATTGGTGGCCTGTCACGAGTGCGATTTGCTGCACGAGAAAATCGAGATCGAGGTTGGTGCCGAGGCCCATTGTGTTCGCTGCAACGCCCACTTATACACCCATAAAAACAACAGTATCGATCGTGCTCTGGCGGTGGGTCTGGCTGCACTGATTCTATTTGTAGTTGCTAATTCGTTTCCGTTTTTGCAGATCAGTGTTTCTGGTAACGCGCAGTCTATGTCGATTATATCTGCGGTTTATGCACTGACCAGCGAAGGGATGTGGATTCTTGCAACGATGTGTTTTGGGTTTATTTTGCTGTTCCCGCTTTTTCGCATGGCAGGGTTACTCTACATTTTGCTTCCACTGCGCTTTAACAGGCGATTACCGGGAATGGAACTGGTGTTTCGCTGGATCGTTTATCTGTCACCCTGGAGCATGATGGAGATTTACCTGTTCGGTGCGATTGTAGCGTTAGTTAAGCTTGCCTCAATGGCCAACATTGAACTCGGTTACTCGTTCTTTGCATTTGCGTTGTTGAATATATTGACTGTGGTGTCTGTGCAAATGATCGACAACCACAGTTTGTGGGAACTTATCAGTAAGTCACGTGAGCGCGATGACCTGCAGTCAGCCGGAGAATCTGATGGAGTCCGGGTCTGATGAAGACTGCGGCAGAGTGTGGGCTGGTAGCGTGTCCTGCGTGCGGCAGCATCACTCGCCTGACGGTTGATCATTTTAACGATCCGCCAAAATGTCAGTTGTGCTTTGCTCGACTACACTCTCGTAAGCCAATGAGTATCCAGAGATCATGGGCGTGGCTTATTGCCGGTATTCTCGCCTATGTGCCCGCCAATATTTATCCGATCATGTATTCGAGCGTGCTTGGCAAAACTGAACCAAATACGATTATTGGTGGTTTTTTAGTGTTGTGGGAGTTGAAATCGTATCCTGTGGCAATAGTGGTTTTTATAGCGAGCATTGTTGTTCCGGTTTTGAAATTTATAGCGGTTTCCTACCTTTTGATTTCTATTCAAAAACGTATCGCGCACAGCCGATATGAAAGAACGCGATTATTCCGCCTGACTGAGCTTATTGGTCGGTGGTCGATGATCGATGTTTTTGTTGTCGCCATACTTGCGGCATTAGTGCAGTTAGGATCGGTGGCGCAAATTGAACCTGGTCTCGGTGCCACTGCCTTTGGTGCAACGGTGATTTTTACGATGTTATCCGCGCTGGCCCTTGATTCTCGATTGTTGTGGGATAACGTACCCGACAATGCTGGTAGAGATGTACCTTCGTTGCCATTGGCGACGGAGTATTCGCAATGAGTAGTCGTTTCAGGCGTCCGAGATATAAAACGGGTGACAATAATCGGCGCGGCTATGATGTAGAAGCAGCCACCCCGAGGGTCGAAAGGCCTAAAAAGCGACAACGTTTCTCTGCCTACTGGCTGGTGCCTTTAATGGCTTTGTTGCTGGGGGCTTCTCTTGCCTATAACTCGTATAAGGAACAAGGGCCGCTAATCACTATTCAGTTTAATTCGGCTGACGGATTAGTTGCGGGAAAAACACCGATTCGATATCGCAACGTCAATATTGGTTTGGTGGAGAAAATCGCTTTGAACGATGATCTGGAAACCGTCATGATTGAAGCTCGTATGTCGGTCGACTCGCGCAGGTTTTTAAATAACCATGCGCGGTTTTGGGTGGTGAAGCCAAGAGTCGGTACCAGTGGTGTATCTGGTCTGGGTACGTTGCTGTCGGGTGCCTACATTCAGGTCAACTCACTGGTAGGTACAGCCTATGAGGATGATTTTGTTGGCCTTGAGAAGCCTCCGCTGACAGAAGAAGGAGCTCCGGGAGTAAGAATAAATCTACAGGCGGAGCAGGCGGGCTATGTCAGTATTGGCTCGCCGGTATACTACCGTCAGGTTAAGGTGGGTCGAATAGAAGCTCAACGCTTTTTACCGGGCTATAAGACAGTTGAGTTCACTATCTTTGTAGAAGCACCACACCACAAGATAATACGTAACATAACAAAGTTCTGGAATGTAAGCGGGGTCGCATTAAACGTTAATGCCAATGGCTTGAGCGTGCGTACACCTTCTCTGGAAGGTTTGGCGCAGGGTGGCGTCTCATTTGACATTATTGAAGAGTACGAATTTCCCTATCAGGTTGAAGATGGCCATGTGTTTACCCTGCATGAGTCATTTGAAGCTGCGATGGAAGACACACTGGATCTATCCAACTCTTCGAGATACGAATATGTGACATTTTTTGATGGCTCGGTTCGTGGTTTGTCGCGCGGCGCACCTGTTGAGTTCAAAGGGGTACAGATAGGCAGGGTAACTGACATTAAGTTGATGTACGAGGAGAGCAGTCAATCGGTGCGTGTGCCAGTGCATATCGAACTCCAGCCTGAACGATTGCTCGGTGTGAAGGGTGTAGACAGTGATGACGTAAATCGATCGATAGCGCGTAACCTGCAGGCCAAACTTCAGATGGGTAATTTGCTGACAGGGCAACTGTATGTCTCTCTGGAAGACATCGAAGGTGTTCCTGCACCTCTACAGAGAAACGCTGATGGTCTGCCGGTACTGCCTAGTGTTAAGTCTGACCTCGGTCAGGTAACCGAGGGTGTGCAGACTGCACTGACACGAATTAATGAGCTGCCACTGGAAGAACTAATGGCTAACGTAACCGATACAGTGGCTCAGGTGCAACAGTTGCTGACTGGTTTTAATGCACTGGGTCTTGCAGGCAGAATTGATGGTACTTTTGGTTCAGTTGATGGTGCAGTTCAGGAGTATACGAAGCTTGCTACAACTTTAAGTAAAGATATTAGTAGCCTGAGTAAACAAGTGAATGCATTTGTTGCCACCGCAGACGAATCTATTGAGGGTATCGCACCGGATTCGCCTCTCTACTACAACATGCTAAACACGTTAAAAGACTTACAGCAGGCAGCGCGCTCGGTACAGGCGGTTTCGGATTCGGTAGAGAAAAAACCAGAGGAATTTCTTTTTGGTAAATAACTTCACACCAATGCGTAACTTACTACTGACTCTTATCTTTTGCCTGACCATCTACCTGGCTGGCTGTATCAATACACCGCTACCCGATTACTATGTGCTGACTCCAGAGTCTGCCCAACCCGGGTCAGGTTTGTTAGATGCAGGTGAGGTCGACATTACTGCAACTGATGCAAGGCTAAGTGGGCTTAGTCAACTTTCAGACCTTGCGGTTGGAGTTGGTCCCATCACCATACCGGAAACAGTTAATCGACAGAACATTGTTACTCCGCGGGATGCTAACCAACTTGAGGTGGCTGAGTTCCATCGGTGGAGTGAACCACTCAGGGAGAATATCTCTCGCGTCGTTATCACCAATCTGGCGGAGCGCCTTGGTGTCAGTAAGCTGTATGCCTATCCCTGGTTGCGAGCTCAGATAGATCACATCGCCAGAATTGATGTGTTGCGGATGACCGGAGAACTTGGCAACGAAGTCTATCTGCAGGTGCGCTGGCAGATACTAACCGGCAGCAAGCCACATGAATTGCTCGATACCCGCATAACTGAATACCGTCAGGCAGTAAGCGGTGGCGGCTACTCGTCACTTGTTGCCGCGTACAGCATGGCCTACGCGTCTTTGTCTGACGACATAGCGCGTGCGCTTGCTGAAATCAACGGTGTTTCAAACGACGGATGACTAAGAGGAGGCAGTTTTGCGATTTTGCCTTTTGTTATCTCCATTGCAGCGTAAAACTGCAGAGCAGTTGCTGGCATTTGTCGTGGTTGCAACTTTATAGTCGTTAGCACAATGATCCAGTGAAATCATATCGCCTATTGTTTGATACAGTAAGGGCTATATTCTAAGCAATGAGGTCTCATGGATAATCTGCATAACTCTAGTGCACACCTGCAGGAATTAGATGCGCGCCATCATTTGCATCCATTTTCCGATGCGGTGTCACTTGCGGAAAGAGGTGCCCGGGTCATTACTAAAGCTTCCGGCGTGTATCTGTGGGATGCAGAGGGAAACAAATTTTTAGATGGTATGGCGGGTCTTTGGTGTGTCAACGTCGGCTATGGCAGAAAGGAAATTCATGACGCAGTTGCAGCACAGATGCAGCAGCTGCCTTACTACAACACATTCTTTCAAACTACCCATCCTCCGGTTGTGGAGCTCAGTGCAAAAATCGCAGAGCTAACACCCGCGGGATTAAACCGGGTTTTCTTTTGTAGTTCCGGTTCCGAGGCAAACGATACGGTTTTAAGAATGGTGCGTCACTATTGGGCCTCTGTCGGTAAGCCGAATAAACATATAGTGATCAGTCGTGAAAATGCTTATCACGGCAGCACAATGGCAGGTGCCAGCCTTGGTGGTATGAAGCCGATGCACAAGCAGGGCGGTTTACCGATTCCCGGAATAGAGCACATCATGCAGCCTCATTGGTTTTTACACGGTGAGAATTTATCAGAAGAAGAGTTCGGTGTTAAAGCGGCACAGGCACTGGAAGATAAAATACTCGAAGCAGGTGCTGACAATGTGGCTGCATTTATAGCCGAGCCTGTGCAAGGTGCAGGTGGTGTGATTGTTCCGCCATCCACTTATTGGCCTATGATTCAAAAGATATGTAAGGAGCACGACGTTCTTTTGGTAGCAGATGAAGTGATCTGTGGATTTGGCAGAACAGGAAACTGGTTCGGCAGTAATACATTTGAGATCGCGCCGGATTTAATGGCTATAGCAAAAGGGCTTTCGTCAGGGTATCTGCCAATTGGCGGTGTGGTTGTTAGTGACAGAGTTGCAGCAGGGCTTGATGAAGGAGGTGATTTTAATCATGGCTATACCTACTCCGGTCACCCGGCCTGTGCTGCGGCAGCTCTTGCCAATATCGATATTATGCAAAGAGAAAATATCGTCGAAACTGTAGGCGCTACCACTGCTCCGTATTTCCAAAAAAAGCTGGCGGAGTTTTCTTCGCACCCGAACATAGGGCAGGTGAGAGGGGTCGGATTACTTGGTGCGTTGCAGCTGGTGCCGGACAAAAATAAACGTAAGCCGTTTACAAAAACGGATGTAACCGGTGTTCGTTGTCGGGAGCATTGCCTTGACAACGGGTTAGTGATGCGTGCCGTTGACGATGCAATGATTATGAGTCCACCGTTAACCATTTCACAGTCAGAAATAGACGAACTTTGCGATAAAGCGATGAGAAGTATCGAGCAAACTTTTTCCTAAGTCGGTTGAAGTGGTTGTCAACTCAGGGGCCTAAATATAAGTAAAAGGAAAGTTTTGTAAAACGGCTACAAACGGGTTTTTATTGTGAGAGTCTTGCCAGCAAAAGCAGGAAAGTGCGATGTTTGAAGCTCGCACTGTGTGTAGCATGCGAGGCTTACTTGATCAGTTTACTTACACTTTTTTTTCAGCTTGTAAACACCTTGGTTTGCAGGAGCTGCCGGGTAGTAGTCGCCCTTTTTTGTATCAGTACCCTGATGGCATGTGGCGGGGGTAGTCCAGATCCCACCTCGGAAGTAATGGTTGCATCGGTTTCGGTGCCGCAAGCGGAACCCGCGTCAATAACCGATCCAGAGACAATATCGGAACCGGAGCTAACAACGGAAGTCGAACCTGAGCCGGACCCGGTTGTTGCAGCACTTCCATTTACAGCCACCGTTGAGGATGTGACCGATCTCGTATTGGTGACTGGTCAATCGAATGCGCTGGGCAGCGGCACCGCGTTCGATGAATTTCTCGACGCGCCAAACAATCACGTGATGGCATTTACCAACAACGGTTGGGAGATAGCTAATTTAAATCAAATCTGGGATCTAAATTGGTTCCCGCGTACTCATCCCAACACGCCGCCGTCGAATAATTTTGGCTTTCACTTTGGCAAGCATGTCGCTAACCAGGCGCCTGGCAGAGTGGTTGGAATAATTCTTCTGACCGCTCCCGGGCAGCCGATTAGTCATTGGGATCGAGACAGCCAGTTCTTTAATCAAACCAGAGACAAGGTTTCCAGAGCAATTAATGAGTTGCCCAATAAAAGTCAGCTCGATGCAATTTTATGGCATCAGGGCGAATCCGATGGAGCAGACCGCGATGAGTATGGTGAGGCGCTCTATAACTTGATCGAACGCTTTCGCAGCGAGCCCTGGTTTGGCAATGACCGCCCATTTATTTGCGGTGAAACAGCAGAGTCGCCGGTAAATCGTCAGTTGGCTCGACTAAATTCGGATGCAGATGAATGGACTGCATGCGTAGCCGCGGAAGGCTTGCCGGTATTGCCGAACACCAATCATTTCAATGCCGAGTCCCTGCGCACTCTGGGGGCGCGCTATGGAAATGCGTATCTTGAATTATGGCTGGAAATATAAGCAGCAAGTTCGGCAGCAGAACCACGTTACCATGTTTCAATTAGGCTCTGCGGCTGGAACGTTTTGGCGTACACTAAA
This sequence comes from uncultured Granulosicoccaceae bacterium, assembly GCA_964409445.1. Classification (GTDB taxonomy): domain Bacteria; phylum Pseudomonadota; class Gammaproteobacteria; order Granulosicoccales; family Granulosicoccaceae. Next base: position 6,166 of record CAYPDN010000039.1, on the reverse strand, counting down.
CTGCCAATCGCTGGCCTGTTCGGCTGCAGACGCTTTTTAACAATTATGCATATATCCTTCAAGCCTGTTATTCGCAGGCATGATCCCCTCTTACCTGCCCTTTTTATTGTTTTGTTGGCGCTCAGTGCCTGCTCTGGTGATTCGGCTTCAATGCAGCAACAGGCTACGGATCCAGTAGTGAGCGTTGTGCCAACGGGTAATCAGGCATCTGGGCAGGATGCAGACACTAATGCAGATGCAGACACTATTGCAGATACAAATGCAGATGCAGATACAAATGCAGGTGCAGATAGTGACAGGACAATAACGCTGCCATTAATGAGTGATGCCGGTGCTGCTGCAATTACTGATGTGGTGTTGGTGACTGGACAATCGAACGCCCTGGGTGCTGACACTTCCTACGATGCAAGCATTGATGTACCGCACCCTCGTGCTTTTGCATTTACCGAGAACGGATGGCGCGTTGCCGATCTTAATCAGGTTTGGGATCTTGGCTGGCATCCGCGTAATTTCCCCGATACCGATCCTTCAAACAATTTTGGATTTCATTTCGCCAGAAAGGTAGCAGAGCGCAGGCCGGACAGAGTAGTGGGTTTTATACTGGTAACTGCTCCGGGTGAAGCCATTAGTAGCTGGGACTATGAATCGGAGCTCTATGTCAAAATAAGAAACAGAGTCGTTATAGCGCTAAATGAGTTGCCATCCAAAGCCACCATAGATGGAATTTTGTGGCATCAGGGTGAGACTGACTGGGCTGACACCGACTACTACACTTCTAAACTCAATGATGTGATCCGCAACTTTCGTGGTGAAAGCTGGTTTGGTGACGGTCGGCCATTCATTTGTGGTGAAACAGTTGAAGCACCGGTTAACAACCGATTGATGGCACTAAACACCGATGGCGATAGCTGGACGGGTTGCGTGGCTTCTGATGGATTGCCTACATTTCTTGATGGTCTGCATTTTTCTGCTGAAGGACTTCGAATAATAGGTACTCGTTATGCGACCCAATACTTGCAGATGACGGAGCAACTTCCCTGAAGCAACTTCTCATTGACTAAGTGGTTGCGCAAACTGGATGCGATTATGGTGACACAGCCCGGCGTGGAATCAGTTTCCGGGTAGCGACGGAACCTGCGTTAATGAGCGATGCGAGCGTTGAATACTGATGGTGTTCTACGCCCTTTGTGCCCGGTATGCTGATAAATATCAATCACTTAAGTGATTTTTAGCTCTCCAAATTGTTAGATTCTGTATCGGCTGTAATAATTCTGAGTCATTAGACAGATTTAGTGTATTATTTTTGACACACTAAGAAGAACCTGTGCAAACGGTCGTCACCTTGATTCAGATGAGACCCCTGACAATTTTTCTGTTGCTTGCATCCCTTGCCGCCTGTGGGGGAGATTCTGCTGAGCCTGTGGTAAATGTCGAAAGCCGTGTTGTATCGAACGAGCGTTTTTCCGCTTCGCCATTGGTAGATGCACCGGACAACCAACCCGTTGAAGCGGCATTTGACGTTTCATCCATCACCGACGTTGTACTCATCACTGGTCAATCAAATACGCTCGGCAGTGAAACCACTTTTGATCCGGTGCTTGATCAACCGGTCGATAATTTCTATGCGTACACTGATAACGGTTGGGCGCCTGCAAGCTTGCGTCAGGTTTGGGACCTGGGCTCACACCCAGCCAAAGGTCTGGGTGATGATCCACACAATAACTTTGGTTTTCACTTCGGTAAGACCATCGTCGCGCAACGCAGCGATCGGGTGGTTGGCATAATTCTCTTGTCAGCCCCCGGGGAAGGTATTAGTCACTGGGATGCTGATGGTTTCTTTTTCAATAAAATACGCAACAAGGCGATTTTGGCACTCAACGATTTGCCTCATAAAATCGCTGTTGATGGCATATTGTGGCATCAGGGAGAGACAGACTGGAGCCAGGATGGATCCAACGATCCGGATCTTGAAGACTTTCCACCCAATGATTATTACAGTGGCAAGCTTTGGCATCTTATTAATAACTTTCGTATGGAAAGCTGGTTTGATGCCGATCGACCGTTTATCTGTGGCGAGACGGCCAGATCACCAATTAACACGCGGCTGAATGCACTGAACCGAGACAGCGACAATCAGACTGCCTGTGTAGCGGGTGAAGGGTTGCCGACTTATGATGAGGAACAAGTGCACTTTGATGCCGCAGGCTTGCGCCAGCTCGGCGCGAACTACGCCGAGGTTTACCTGCAGATGACAAACTAGCGCAGGCGTTCGAACGGTTGCGTCAAGTTTAGTCGACAATTTTCAACATTAGCCGCATCAGGCGGTAATGCCGAACCGCAAACCGGCATGTTTTATGAGTGATATCGCAGTTGCCAAATACGGATATCTCTCATGCAAAATTTCGCTCGTATCCACACTCCAAACAAGGCTGTACTGAGTACCGGGATTGCGGTTTTCATGCTGACTATGGGTGTGCTGACTTTGGCAACGCCTGTTCAGGCTCAACAGTTTCCCGACTGTGTTTCTGCGTCGTCAGATTCTGATGGTGATGGATGGGGCTGGGAGAACAACCGCTCCTGTGTGGTTGTAGAAGGTACATCTTCTTCTCATCCTCGCTGCAGCTCCGGTGTGACTGATCCGGATGGTGATGGTTTCGGTTTTGAGAATGGTGAAAGTTGTGTTGTTGAAACTAGTCAACGCAAGGCTCATCCGCTATGTGTAGAACCTGGCAGCGATCCCGATGGTGACGGCTATGGGTGGGAAAAAAACCGCAGCTGCATTGTAGCTCCCACTTGCGTCGACGTTGCCAGCGATCCCGACGGCGATGGTTATGGGTGGGAAAATAACGCCACATGTGTTGTTTCTTCAGACACTACTCCTTCTGAGCCTGATGACTCATCTGGCACTCCTGACATTCCCGCTGCTAAAGCTCCTGCGCTTACAGTTGATGATATTACCGACGTAGTTCTTGTGACCGGGCAGTCAAACGTACTCGGTGCAAATACGAGCTTCGATACTGACCTTGATGCACCAAATTCACAGGTGTTTGCCTATACTGATATTGGCTGGCAAGTTGCCGATCTTCATCAGGTATGGGATAGGTTCCTCCATCCTCGTAATCATTCAACATCGATCCCCGGGCGCGACCCGGCGAACAGCTTTGCGTTCCACTTTGGCAAGCACTTAGTGAATATAGACGCGAGCCGCGTGGTTGCTTTTATCGTTTTGCCTGCACCCGGGCAGGGAATTTCGCACTGGGATGGCGGCAGCGTGCAGTACCGCAGAATTCAGGACAAAGTAACCGAGGCCTTGAATGACATTCCACATAAGTACGCTATCGATGCAGTGCTGTGGCATCAGGGTGAAAATGACTTCCTGTACGAAGGTACTGCGGATGCGAATCCTACCGGCTTCACTTCAAGAGACTCCTTCGAGTACAAAAATTATTATCAGATTAAGCTTAGAGCATTAATTAACAATTTTCGCGGCGAACCATGGGCAAGCCAACAAACTGCATTTATTTGTGGAGAAACACGGCGCGGACTGGGTGTAAACAGACGGCTTAATGAACTTAACACAGACAACGACTCGCTTACTGCG
>CAYPDN010000039.1:0-2465 GCA_964409445.1 uncultured Granulosicoccaceae bacterium | reverse complement strand
CGATGGTGATGGTTGGGGATGGGAAAACAACCGCTCGTGTGTGGTTGTAAATGCGCCATCTTCGTCATCCAGCGTTGTATCAACACCGTTGCATCCTGCCTGTCGCTCAGCTGCCAGTGATCCTGATGGTGATGGTTACGGTTATGAGGACGGTGAAAGTTGTCTTGTTCAGCAAGCAAGCACCCCGTCTCTCAGCACTTCGTCTCAAAGTAACAAGCAATCAGAAAGCAATATTTTGCCAGAATGCATTGACGGAGGTAGTGATAGCGACGGTGATGGCTATGGGTGGGAAAATAACCGGAGCTGTATTGTTACGTCAGGAACAACTGCTTTTAATTCTGGTGAATCGACTGCTGCTAAAATCAGCGCGGCTCAGTCAGGAACTTATACAATCGATAGTGTGACTGACGTCGTACTTGTAACCGGACAGTCGAACGTGCTCGGCGCAAATACGAGCTTCAATAGTGAACTTGATAAGCCAAATTCTCAGGTGTTTGCCTACACTGACAGTGGCTGGCAGGTTGCCGACCTTCATCAGGTGTGGGATCGGTTTCTGCATCCAGGCAACCGATCAACATCTAATCCGGGCCGCAATCCAGCCAATAGCTTTGCGTTCCATTTTGGCAAACAGCTGGTAAGCAGAGACGCGAGTCGCGTTGTTGCTTTTATCGTTGTTCCCGGTCCCGGGGAAGGAATTTCATACTGGGATGCCGGAGGCGAGCAGTACCGCAGAATTCAGGACAAAGTTCGCAAGGCTTTAAACAAAATTCCACATAAATATTTCCTTGATGCGGTATTATGGCATCAGGGCGAGAATGACTTCCTGTACGAGGGTACTGCGGATGCGAATCCAACCGGTTTCACTTCCAGAGACTCCTACGAGTACAGGAACTACTATCAAATCAAGCTCAACACTCTAATTAACAATTTTCGCAATGAACCCTGGGGAACATTGCAAACTCCATTTATTTGTGGAGAGACGCGGCGTGGTGAGGGTGTAAACAGAAGGCTTAACGCCCTAAACTACGACAACGATGCGTTCACGGCTTGTGTGCGAGGATCAGATCTTCCAAAACGTGCCGATGATGCAGTTGGGTCGCATTTTTCAGCGGAAGGTCTTCGGACACTGGGCCGCCGTTATGCTGACAAATATTTTGAACTAAGTAGCAGGTAATGTTTGATGGGGAAACCTGAGAACACTTCTAGATTAATCAGGTTTTTGCTAATCGCGGTAGCGGTAATTGGACTTGCTGGGTGCGGCGGGTCGGGCCCTGACTGCGAAGCAGATGCTGATGTACTCTGTGATACGGGCGGCTCTGCAAATCTGGCGGTAAGCAACCAGAGCGATGGCTCTGGTGGCTCAATCGTTAACGACAGTGAAAGTACTTCTGCAGAGGTAAACGACAACGCGCCACCGGAGGTTGTACCTTTTTGTACCGTACCTGGCAGTGATGCTGACGGCGATGGCTTTGGATTCGAGAACGGTAACAGTTGTCGTGCTGCAGGTAACTCGGGTGTCATCGCTGAAGCAACGATTGCCGATATCAATCATGTTGTGGTGGTTACGGGTCAGTCGAATGTTGAGGCGCCGGAAACCTCATTCGATGCAGTACTCGACCAGCCTCACCCAAGAGTTTTAGCGTTCACCGATGAAGGCTGGCAGATGGCTGACCTGCATCAGGTGTGGGACGAGCATGCGCATCCGGGAAATCATTCTTTAACCGATCCGACCCGGTCGCCGAACAATAATTTTATATTCCACTACGGTAAATCACTGGCGACGCTGGACGCATCTGCTGTGCCCGCCTTTATCGTATTGGCAGCTCCGGGTAAAGGAATTGCCCACTGGGATTATGAATCGCCTTTCTATCTAAAAATGCGCAACAAGATCACTGATGCGCTGGCGCAGATTCCTCACCGAGATACTATTGACGTGATGCTTTGGCATCAGGGTGAAAGCGACTGGTTGTACGAGGGTACTTCCGATCCGAATCTAACAGAGTTCACTGACATAGAATCTGAAGAATACAAAAACTACTATGAATTGAAACTCGACAGGGTGATTGCAAACTTTCGCTCAGAGCCATGGGCAAAATCTGATTTGCCGTTTATCTGTGGCGAGACGAGAATTGCAGAAGGTGTTAACAAAAGGCTGACCGCATTGAACGATAATAACGACCCAAACAGCGCATGCGTGGCCACTTCAGACCTCCCGTATCGATTGTCAGATCCAACCGGCAATCATTTTTCAGCTGCTGGCCTGCGTGAGCTCGGCCGCCGATACATGCAGCAGTATCTCGATATCACTCGACCGTAGTTCTATATATCTCGCCAGTTACCAATTGGGTAGTGCCGTATTGAACTGGTTGAGTTAGCTTGCAGTTAACGTATCCTGTAGGTTGTGGAACAGGATACAGATCTGGACTGATGAGAACTCCACCAATCGGGCGGCGCAGCGATGATCT
>CAYPDN010000038.1:16051-17814 GCA_964409445.1 uncultured Granulosicoccaceae bacterium | reverse complement strand
GATGAAAATCTCGAAGAGATAGAAGACGGCACAATGATCTACTGTCGCCAGTCACCGGATTATTTGCCCGATCCCGGATCATGCAGTGTGCATGGAGTACTGCCCCGGACAGCAAACGAAAGTGGTATGAGCGAATGGGAATTTGCCCATACAATCCACACTCAAATGGCAACTCCGGGAACCTGTACTGTCGGTTTTAACAGCATCCGGTTTGATGACGAGTTCACCCGCCAGCTGCTGTTTCGAAATCTCTTTGACCCTTACAGTCGCGAGTGGCGTAACCACAACTCGCGCTGGGACTTAATAGATGTTGTAAGACTTACCCGCGCGCTGCGTCCCGACGGCATAGAGTGGCCAGAAGACGAAGACGGTAAACCAACCAACAAGCTGGAGCTGATTACTGCAGCTAATGGCATCGAGCACGGTGATGCGCACGATGCACTCGCAGACGTGCGTGCAACAATCGCTGTAGCGAAGCTATTAAAAGCCAAACAACCAAAACTATTTGATTTCACCTACAACACGCGCAACAAAAGATGGGTACTCGGAGCACTGGATTTAATCAAACGCCAGCCAATCCTGCATGTCTCCGGCATGTATCCAGCCATACAGGGACACCTGTCAATGGTTATGCCACTCGGCCCACACCCGACAAACCAGAACGGTGTAATTGTTTATGATCTGCGCCACGATCCGGAAGATCTGATAAATTTACCCGCTGAGAAACTCCGTGAAAGAATATTTACAGCCAGTAAGGACTTACCAGAGGGCGAAAAAAGAATTGCGGTAAAAACTATTCATGCAAACAGATGTCCTATATTAGTACCTGTCAATACACTTGACGAAAAAGCTGCCAAAAAATGGCAGCTTGATAGAAACATGTGTTTAGAACACCGGGAAAAGATTCTCGCGGCCACTGATACTTCCAATAATATATTAGAAAAGCTTGCATGGATCTTCACACGCTACGATCAACCAAACAAAGACGATCCCGACCTGACACTATACTCCGGGACTTTTGCCAGTGATCGAGACAGAAACACCATGGAGTCAGTACAAAGGGATATACAAAGCGGTAAACCACCTGTCGCTGATATGGAACTATTCGAAGACGAGCGCCACAACGAGATTTGCTTCAGACTGAGCGCACGTAACTGGCCGGATAACCTGAGTGCTGCGAGCGTAGAGAGATGGAAATCGTTCTGCCACCAACGGGTACACAAAGGCAGGGACGGATTCAGATCAATAGCGCAATACCGGCAACTGGTAGCGGATCTGGCTGACACTGCAACGACAAAAAAAGCAATTGAACAAGTGGAAAAACTTAGCGCTTACGGTGAAGAAATTGCTGCATTTTCAACTCAATAAACCTGAACACTGGAATCAACTGCACAAACCTGAGCTGCCGCTATTCACCAGAGCTTCAGACATAATCTGTATTGTTATATAGTTAAACCGGACGAGCAACCTAACCTGACCATGCAACACAGCTCAAAAATAGTACTATTTCAGTCACCACCAGAGCCGTGCAGTTATCTGGACGAGCACACCGCCCGCAATGTTTACGCTGATCCATTCCGGCCACCCACAATGCCGCTATACAGCGCGCTAATTCAAAAAGGCTTCAGACGCAGCGGTGACTACCTTTACCGACCTCACTGTGAACAGTGTGAAAAATGCATCTCTACCAGAATAATCGCAAACGACTTCAATCCAAACCGATCACAAAAGAGATCACTCAAAAACAATGGTGATCTGACATC
>CAYPDN010000038.1:0-15951 GCA_964409445.1 uncultured Granulosicoccaceae bacterium | reverse complement strand
GATCCTGAGTTTGAAAAACGCAGCCTCGGTACCGCATCAATCATGATGCAGGTACAACTGGCTAACGACCTCGGCCTTGACTACGTATACCTCGGTTACTGGATCGAAGAAAGCGACAAAATGAACTACAAATCGTTTTACAAACCGCAGGAACGATACGTCAACGACAACTGGGTACGAGTCGGTAAATAAAGCGGTTAAAGTGAACCGATCTGCTGGGTCAGATCGAGAATATGCGCACTCTCGTCTTCCGGCCTGGTTGTTCTAATCTTCTGAATTCGATCGACGTATTTCATATAGAACTCATGGTTACTCAGATCATCGCGGCTCAGTTTTGCGAATAGTCGCTCCGCATCACTCCACATACCCTGCCTGTAGAACTGCATCGCTTTGCCGTGCAATTGCAGACGTTTATGTAAATCCGGAGATGCTTCTTCTACCGGACAAACCGGCTCAAACAGCCGAACAAAACGCTGTCTGCCTTTAACATGCACGGTATCAAGCTCACGAAAGAGAAACTCCGGCACCTTTTCAACGGTGGATTCTGAAACCACTAAAGACAAATCATAGTAACCCGTACAACGCTGCAATCGATTGGCGGTATTCACCGGATCACCAACTGCAGTGTAGGTCATGTGATATCGCGAGCCCATATGACCAACATTGGCAAACCCGGTCGCTATACCAATACCGATAGTAATAGGCGGTAAACCAAGGTTTTGCATCTGTTGCGATAACACTGCCACTTCTTCCTGAATCCTGCGTGATGCATAGAGCGAATCTGAAGCATGTGTACTACTCGGCTCTGGCGCACCCCAGAATGCCATCACGCTATCACCCATGTACTTGTCGACGGTACCACCATGCTGATGGATCACTGAACTGACCACACCAAAGTAAGCGTTCAGCCAGTCACGCAATCGATCGGGATCAAGCGTTTCAGCAATACTGGTAAAGCGTTTAATATCGCAAAACAATATTGTTAATTCACGCGAGTCACTGACCGCACTCATGTCTGACGGATTGGCAGTATAGTACTCGGCCAGATTAGACGGCACATAGCGGCGGAAGAACTGACTGATTTTGCGCTGCTGTAGCGCACGACTTAAAAACTCACCTACCAGATAAGCGACGAATAAAGCCAGTAAAGTTGCAAGTACCGCAACAAAGGTTGGATCAAAAGAATTACCCGGCACCGTAAAGTACACCACAGCAACCAAAAATACGGCAAACAGAAATACAGGTATTGCTACAAACAGTGGTAGCAATGCTGCAACCAAAGCTACCGCAAATACTGTGACTAATGACGTATTACCACGCAAACCACTACTGGTTAAAGAGTCAACTGAACCCGTGCTGATCGAGAAGGAAACGGGCGAAGTACCGAAGTCAATTTCCAATACACCAAAGCAAAACAAAACTGCCACGGACAGCACGATCAGGCATACGATCGTTTTAAGCACATAACGAGTGCGGCTGGCTGGATTAAGTTGCAAACTCTGACCTTAAAATTGCGGGAAACACAATTAAAGCGACAAACTAATGTCACTTCTGACTGCAATTTGTGTAAAACATTACATTGTGAGTTACTTCTGATAATGGGAGTGCAAGCACTGTGCAAAGGCAATCAAAATCGGTGTAATCAATATTCCCAGATTGATGCACTTACGCACTAATACATAATATTTCTGACTGTTTCCGCCTCATTTCCGGTACTATCGGACCAGGAAAACGAGGTATATGCTTGCGAACCATCAAAAAATATCAAAATAGAAGGCTCTACGACACGCAGCTAAGCACCTACGTGACACTCGAGAAAATTCGGGAAATGATCACGGATGGTGAGGAATTCGCCGTCATAGATGCAAAAAATGCTTCCGATGTTACCCACCATGTTTTGCTGCAAATTATCGGCGAGCGTGAAACCCATGCCGGCACATCAATGCTCAGCAACAAGCTTCTCGCCAACCTGATCCGATTTTACGGAGACAGCCTGCAGGGTGTGATGGGCGAGCATCTGGAAAACAGCGTAAACAAGTTTGTTGATCGACAGGATCAGCTGCGCGAACAAATGCAAAACGTCCTCGACACTCCGGCCAAGCCAGACACAGATAAGTCAGTAATACCGCACGATAATTCTACTGCTTAGCCAGGCTTATGTAGTCTCAAGAACCTCTGGGGATACCAATGTTATTCCGGCGAGATTAAACTGTTCGCTTTATCACCCGCCATAGCAGGCTTTGCTGACCCCATGAATGAAGTCATTAACAACTGCATCCGGCAGTGCAATTCAAAAAACAGCAGACTGGCACTGCCCGAGGGAGAAGACCCGCGGATTCAAGCCGCAGCTTTACAGATAAAAGCACAGAATATAGCGTCGCCAGTGTTACTTGGTGATGCGGCAACGATTGCGTCAGTCGCCAAAACCGAAAACCATGATCTTTCTGCCATCGATATTGTAGACACCAGTGAGCTGGCGCCAGAACATTTAAGCCAGGTTCTGTTGGGAAAAAAAAGAAAAATCACTGCAGACAATGTCGCCGATTTTATACAACACCCTATCTACCGAACTGTCGCGATGCTTCACAACGACGAAATAGATGCCATGGTTGCGGGTGCAGTACTGCCAACCGCGAAAGTACTGGAGGCATCGTTTGCAGTAGGTCCAAAACCGGACATAAAAACACTTTCCAGCTTTTTCATAATGGCACTTAATAATCAGTCAGCAGAGGTAGCAGACACCCTGCTATTTGCAGACTGCGCAATAAACATAGCCCCGACGGAAGAGCAGCTTGCAGAAATTGCCATCACGTCCGCCGACAGTGCAGCCAAATTAATGAATGTCGAGCCACGAGTTGCGATGCTTTCTTTTTCAACGCATGGCAGTGCTCGTCACACGAGTGTCAGTAAAGTGGCAGCAGCAGTCGAGATTGTTCGCCAGCGTGCACCACACATAAAGATAGAAGGTGAAGTACAGGTTGATACCGCGCTTTCAGCAAGAGTGGCAAATACCAAACTTGCCAATCCAGGTGAGGTTGCAGGTCGCGCTAACGTATTAATTTTCCCCGATCTGAATGCCGGCAACATCGCCTACAAACTGGTGCAATACTGCGGTGGTGCAAAAGCCACAGGACCTATATTGCAGGGTTTTGCCAAGCCTGTCTGCGATTTATCCCGCGGTGCAAGTGTCGAGGATATTGTCTCCGCAGCAGCGGTAACCATTACCCTGGGTGATGATTAGGGCGGCAATCAGGGCATCACAAGCTAACGGAAATCGCAGACCAATCGTCTTGTTTATGACCGCAGACTCAGTCCACATTTGTTCACCAGATCGACACGGCCACAACTGTAATCTCAGCGTCATACACTCTGGTGCATTCTGGTACAGAGCCTGCGGGGTAGCGGCTATTGCCGAACTTCAGGTAGTTGAAAATCGCGACAACGATACATACCTTTCAAAGCACTAAGCCACATGCATCAGCAGACTCAGGTACGCTCTGGCCGTTCGATCATAACCTGGTCAAAAATCACCCGAACGCATTCTCTACAGGATATGTTTTATCTAAATGAGCAAAGACGACCCCCAAGTACTGCCCAAGAACAAAAGCACCAGCCTCATTTTGCCAGGCCAGGCTTTGCCTTCAAAAATATTAATCCTGCCGGTCTACGAACGGCCGTTCTTCCCTGCCCAGATTCAACCCCTTGTGGTTGACCGGGACCACTGGCGAAGCACGTTTGAAAAGCTGCACGAAAATGATCAGCATGTTGTCGGACTGGTGCACGTTAAAGACGACGCACAAGATATCCCGGACCCAACTGAGTTTTCTAAAACCGGTTGTGTAGTAAGGCTACACAACGTTGTGGAACAGGAATCGAGTATTCAGTTTATTGCTCAGGGATTGCAACGTTTCACCATCAAAAAGTGGCTTCGCAAAGCTCCACCTTTTGCAGGCTTAGTAGACTACCCAGTAGAGCCTGAGGAAAATCGGGATGATGTAAAGTCATACGCCATGGCATTGATACAGGCAATCAAAGAACTCGTGCCTCTTAACCCGCTTTACAATGAGGAGCTAAAAAACTTTCTCAACCATTTTAATCTTAACGAGCCCTCACCACTGGCAGATTTTGCAGCAGCAATCACCACTGCACCCGGTGAAGACTTACAAGACGTTCTGGACACCATTCCAATTCTGCCCCGGATGGAAAAAGTTCTGCTGCTATTGCGCAAAGAAATTGAAATGGCACGTTTGCAGGGAGAGATCAGGCAGGAAGTCGAAAACAAAATTCATAAAAACCAACGTGACTTTTTTCTTAAAGAACAACTTAAAGTCATACAGCGCGAACTAGGCATTGCCAAGGATGATCGCACTGCCGATATAGAACAGTTCAACCAGAGAATGGATAATCGCAATCCAACAGAGTCTGTAAAGAAGCGCTTTGACGAAGAGCTTTCGAAACTGTCGATGCTGGAGACCGGTTCACCAGAGTATGGTGTCACTCGCAACTACCTGGATTGGGTCACTAACGTGCCGTGGGGCGTGCAGTCTGAAGACAAGCTCGATCTCAAAAAGGCACGCAGAATTCTAAATCGCGACCATGCAGGCCTTGCCGATGTAAAAGATCGAATTTTGGAATTTCTGGCTCTCGGTGCGTACCGGGGTGAAATATCAGGTTCGATTCTTTTGCTGGTCGGCCCACCGGGAGTTGGTAAAACATCAATAGGCCGCTCCATCGCAGATTCACTCGGGCGTAAGTTCTACCGTTTCAGCCTCGGTGGTATGCGAGATGAAGCGGAGATAAAAGGACACAGAAGAACCTACATTGGTGCAATGCCTGGCAAACTGGTACAGGCACTCAAAGATGTGCAGGTCGACAACCCAGTCATTATGCTTGACGAAGTAGACAAGATCGGCGCATCGTTTCAAGGTGACCCTGCGTCTGCATTGCTTGAAGTACTTGATCCGGAACAGAACAGCGAGTTTCTGGATCACTATCTTGATTTACGAGTCGATCTATCAAAGGTACTGTTTGTTTGCACCGCGAACCAGATGGATACCATTCCACGCCCACTCCTCGACCGCATGGATGACATCCGTCTCGCAGGTTATTTGCCGGAAGAAAAGTTCAAGATAGCAACTAAGCACTTGTGGCCACGCTTGCTGGAACGAAACAAGGTAGCGCCTTCCAAAATAAACCTTACCGACAGCGCCGTAAAAGCCCTGATAGAAGGCTACGCCCGTGAAGCAGGTGTTAGAAATCTTGAAAAACTTCTAGCGAAAATTCTACGCAAATCGGTTGTTAAACTACTGGGCGGCAGCAGCCGTCTCAGCATCAGCAACAAAACGCTTAGCGAATACGTCGGCCCTCCAATTTTTAGACAGGAACGACAGCTTAAGGGCGTCGGCGTTGTAACCGGTCTTGCATGGACAGCGATGGGTGGTGCAACACTTCCTATTGAAGCCACGGTAGTAAGCGAAGAAAAAAGCGGCTTTAAGCTCACTGGAAATCTGGGCGCTGTGATGAAAGAGTCTGCGCAGATTGCATACAGCTACGTGACTTCGAACATGCAGCAGTACAAGATAAAAACCGACCTCAGCAAAAGCACATTCGTACACCTGCATGTGCCTGAAGGTGCGACTCCGAAAGACGGACCGAGTGCCGGTATCACTATGGCCACAGCACTATTGTCACTGGCATTGAAAAAACAGATCAATTCCAACATAGCCATGACCGGAGAGCTTACACTGACGGGTCAGGTATTGCCGGTCGGGGGTATCAAGGAAAAACTGATCGCCGCAAAGCGCCTGGGTATTAAAACCGTCATTCTGCCGTTTGATAACAAACGCGACTACGGTGAGCTCTCAGCATCGGTGCGACGCGGCGTCAAGGTGCACTTTGCAGAAACGTTCGAAGATGTCAGCAAAATAGTGTTTAAGGGTGCATACCTGGGTTAGAACTGGAGACGAATGTACTATTAACAGTCACTAAGATGCAGCATCACTTTGCCAGGGATACGGGCTGATGCTGCCATCTAATTTTTCTAAATAAACTTTTGACTCTTCTTTGTCGCCAATCAATTGCAGCATGTAAGCAATAATGTTGTTTGATATCCCTTTTTGCCAGTTGCCCAGCGAGCCATTTTCTCGCTGGTAGCAGCGCAGTTGCTTATATAAATCTGCGATAACCAGTGAATTGGCCTGTGATCTGGTTTGCGAATTGTTTAAATTCGCAGTGCGATCACCGTTACCACCAACCAACTCCATGCATTCAATATGGGTAATTATTCTGGCGATTGCAACAGTTGCCTCTGCTCTTCCATCAACAGCATTTTCGACCACAGAAATAAATTCGTTGGCCTGTGCCATCGATAACACTAAGAACTTCGCTGCAGAAATAACACCATGCAGATGTTCAGGATCTTGTTGCAGCAGTTGCGTAAGACTTGTCTGTATATGCTCGGCGCTCAAGCCGGTATAACCTTTTGCAATCAGTAAACCACATAGCGCTTCAGTATCATCCGGTTTAATTCTCAAGGCCAGGTTAAAGTGCGTAAACGCCTGACTGATCGCAAGTGCAACAGGTTCATCAAGTTTGGCACCAGGTTGCAAGCCAAGTCGCTTTGCAAGACAGAGCTTCATATGACCCATTAGTATGTGTGCATCAACGTCCTGCGAATTGCTGTTGATTACTTCCTGTAAGGCGAGTTCACTGGCATAGCTGTAATTCAGGTTTGCATAAAAGCCCTGACGCTCGGCACGGGTCATTGTTTCCAATGAACTGGCAAGAGCTTCCCAGTTTCCGTTGTTTATCAGATTAATCGCAAAGACGGTATCTCGCGGAGACACGGCATAGTCATGTGTCTGCTGACTACAAAACGGGCCAACCCCTTTGGGTACATCTTGCAGATCATGGTCAGCGTCCGGGCTGGCGTAAGCGTCAATAAACCATGCGAGAAAGTTTGCCAGAGCCAGCGTCAGGCACGCGGCAATAATCGCTTCGAAACCCGGCTCAAACCATTGAGACACGGCCAACAAAAGAGTCAACAGCAACGTAAAGAGTACAAACACTGATCTGGTCAGATCGAGCCGACCGACAATCAGATAAACGGTGGCAATGCACGGGAAGATAGTTAGATAAGACACGGATGCACTCCGATCTGTGGCTCGCACAGCGATATCAATTAAGGCTGCAGTTTACCGGTCTGTGCTCTTTTTGGCTGTGACCAGGCAGTGATTTAACCCGATATGCCCAATTGAGTATCCGATCCTCGGTGCGGGTCCCGCTATCGGATGACGGATTTCACATTTTTAACCAGTAGCGAGAACATATAAGCACACTTAAAGAATGACTTCGACTTACCTTACCTGCCCTCTGCCAGCGCGATCATAGCACTCCCCCGAGGAGGACGTATTTCTCTGTGACAGTGGATCCTATGCTCACGCACCACCGGCGAGAGCCGCCGCAGAATCCGCTGTCTGGTTGTGCACACCACCCTGCCGCTCCAGCCCGTATTTAAGGAACAAAAATACCGTGATTTGCACGCCAAATATCAATGATGCAAGACACAGATGAAGCGGCTGAACAAACGCCGGAATATTTAGTCGATCCATAATTACACCGATGACAATCGTCGACACAATCAAGCCACCCAGCGCCAGCGCAAACCGTCGCATCGGATTGCTCGACGGAATGTGTTTCCACACCTGATAGACGCACCAAAGATTTGTAAACAGTATCAGTGAAGAAAAAGACCGGTGTACTTTAAATATTAGTGGCAACTGTTCGATCCAGATACTTCGCGTATCTGCACTGCGAGCAATAATGTCGATAGCTTCCCTGACTTGCGTTCCCATGATCATTTGCAACAGTGTCATGCCCATGGCAATCATCAGTACAGTTTTAAACGCATCCGGAAGTCGAGATATTCCGTCAGAACTGATCACATCTTTTTGCGATCGCATGACAGCACATATAAGTATGGCCACAATAACCTGCGCCAACAACATGTGTACTGTGACCATTCCCGGGTGCAGGTTGCTAGCCACAACGCGTGAGCCAAGCCAGCCTTGAAAAACTACAGCAAAAAAAGCCGCTATAGAAAGCCTGGTTACCAGATTGTTAGAGGTTCTAAAATGACGAGACGACAGCATAGTTAGAAAAATCAATATTCCAATCAACACACCGACCAGTCTGTTGCTGTACTCAATCCAGGTTTTTTTTGCGTTGAAGGTGGTATTCGCATAGCCGCGCTCGGCATAAATTTGTTGGTAGTTGTCTGGTAGCTGACTTTCCTGTGTTGGCGGAATCCATTGTCCAAAGCAAGTCGGCCAGTCCGGACACCCCATACCAGAGCCGGTCGCCCGCACAGCTCCCGCTATCAGAATAAGGCAATACACCGCAGCGATGGTGAGCATTCCAAGGCGGCGAAAACGATGTAATTTTGCGTCAGTCATAACAGTGCTTTTCTATAGTGCAATATCGACAGTATTGGAGAGCGAATCGGGAATGACAGGCCCAGGGGTACAGACGGTCCCGGACCCGGGACAAGCCA
This sequence comes from uncultured Granulosicoccaceae bacterium, assembly GCA_964409445.1. Classification (GTDB taxonomy): domain Bacteria; phylum Pseudomonadota; class Gammaproteobacteria; order Granulosicoccales; family Granulosicoccaceae. Next base: position 7,400 of record CAYPDN010000038.1, on the reverse strand, counting down.
AAATTAATTTTCGCACACAACCCACGCTGATTGGGCCCGGCAAAGGCGAAAATGTTCTATAGTAGTCGGTGTAACTGTGTGGCCCTGATACGGAATCCCCTCGAACACAACCGGGAGGCCACATGCTCAGTATAAACCTGATGCACGACCCCGGGGGGTCATTGTTGCTGCAAATTTAGAGTTCGACAATAAAAATGAAAACAAACGAACCACTAACAGAACAGCCAAGCGCACAGCAACTGCTTGACCTCCGGTTTACCGCAGCGAATTTCACGCTGCTGGAAAAAAATGCCCAGCCGGAAAACCTGACTCCAGTGATGCAGATCTACACAGATCAGCTTATAGAACTGGGGTTCATCTACTCACATGAAATACTCATCGAGCCGTGCATTGGCAAAGCGCCGGATCAGCCCGCACGCATGTTGGTTTACCTCAATGTTAACCACAGTGCCTATGCAGCACTGACTGATCTCTATCACCAGAAAAGCTGGGTGTACTTCACGCACTACTTTGCGCAGGAAGGCAGAGTTATCACTACATGTCAGCCAGGTGCATTGCAACTGGAACAGATGCGCGAGCTTTCAAGCACCTCGAGATTAATTCTACAGAACACAGGTTCAAGCACGCTGGCAGCGCAGTGGAAAAAACACAGGCACACAATTGCGTCAAAGTTTCCCACTGAAAAAGCACTGCTGATGGATCCCCACCAGCACATTGATGCAGAACGCGACGCATACGGAAAATACACCGATCAATTGCTCGACTGCGTAATTTTACGTCAGTCGGATACCCAACTGGTCGGCTTCACCCACACAGGTGCAGACAGCTATTATTCTGCGGTAACTTCAAAGTCTGCCCGACGGCCGAAACCAAAGGTCGAAGAGTGGATTGGCAAGCGCAAAAAGGTATTGGGACCAACTCTGAACTATCGCAATGCAGCACTTGCCGCAAGCGCTGCAATCTTCGGTATTCTGGTAGTTAGCATTGCCAATTACGAATCGAGCAACACTGCAGGTGTATCAAATTATAGTCGCGGTACACAGTCATCATCCGCTGCACTCCCAGGCAATGTATCAGCAGGCAAAGTACCGGAACAGAAAGATCAGGAACTCACCGTTGCGCTGGCACCTGACACAGTCAGCATCACCGACTCTTTGCCTGAACTACGACGGTCAACAGACACTGCTGCAGATACAGCGAATACCAAACCCGAGCAGTTCATCGTTGCCTCTGAAGAAGACGAGATGTGGCGCATCGCTGTGGAAAACGCGGAATTCTATTTGATGTCCAACGACGGTGATCCCGCCCCGTGGATCCGCACCGCACGCAAGATGGCAGCAGGCTTTCAAAGTGATGACCCAAGGCTTGCGCGGACCTACTTTCTGGCAGCCCTTTTAGAGCGTGATCCAAATATCGCCGAACAACAATACAACCGCGCGCTAAGCATTCAGACAAAAACACTTGGGTTGTATCACGCTGAAACAGCACAGACACTGGAAGCACTAGCCTGGGTAGCAGAAGGATCGCGAGACGCGCTCGAAGATGCCATCACTCACCAGCGTCTGGCGTTAAATGTTTATCGCAGTATTTTTGGTGAAGAGGCAGAAGACACGCGCGCAGCGCGCTGGAAGCTTCAGTACTTTCAGGACCGACTGGCAGGGCGACGCCCTAAGTCAGACGACAATCGCAGGTTACTGCCAGCGCTCGCACGCTTTGCGCGCTAGTTGCCAATCCAGGAATATCAATTTAAAGACAAGGGGTCCTGAACCGGGTGTTATCCAGTCGCCTCAGTATTGCGGGCAATAAAACTCTCAATCGCTTCAACACTTAACCGCCCCGGATTGTTTCCGAGCAATTCACCTTCAGGGCTAAACAACAAATAAGTTGGAGTGCCGCGAATATTTTCTTCAGTCATTCCATAATAGTGTGATGCGATAATCGCAATATCACCTACATAGCTCGGAAAACTTGGCTTGTTGTCAGCAATATAATTTTTTACTTTACTAAGTCCCGCAATGCCATCCAGCGCGATTCCGATCACTTCCGCATCATCGTCCTTGTGCTTATTGTGAAACGCAGAAATTTCCGGCTTGTCGATGTGACAAACGTGACAGTCGGTAGCCCAGAGCATGACCAGAGTCCATTTACCGTTGCCCGTCAGGTCATCAAGCAATACATCCTCGCCCGTATCTACAGACTGAAGCTCCATAGCGCTGACAACACCGCCAGACAAAGCCAGTGACAAAGCCAAAAACAACCTGATACAAGCAGTTCGGATCGCTCTAGCGGGTGCCATTTGTGATTTCATAATCAATTTCCAGTCGATATCAAATTATAAGACGAAAGAGTATGCGCAAAGTTTCCACTCGAATAGTGACGAAGCGAAAATAAAACAGAACTTCTCAGGCCCGGACCGCCAGCTTGCATCGACAACAGCGCCAGATTGCATCGGCAACAACGGGATGGCGATGCAGCACTAAAGGCAAAAAGGTACGGCAAGCAATATCACGAGACAAATTGCGCGCCATCAAACTGCCCTCTGAAGGCATTTCCGCCAGTCTTTAACACGCAAGATCACACTTTTTGATGACGAGTCAAATTACAACGCTCGTGCCATTGCCAACTTACACGCTCAATGTTATTTCTCGGCCGAGTAATTTACACGCTATATCACGTCTGCTGCCCGCAGTTCAGTAAATTCCTCATCACTCATACCCAGATAACTTTTTAACACTTCGGCCGTGTGCTCACCAAGATCCGGTCCACCCCTATCGGTTCTACCCGGTGTCTTTGAAAGACGCGGATGAATTGCCGCCACTTCCAGCTTGCCACCTGAATACTCCACCGACTCAAACAAACCGCGCGCACGATAGTGGGGATCGTTAAACATATCTTCCACACTGTATATCGGGCCGCATGGCACCGATGCATCAGCCAGAGTTTCAAGTACTTCAGTCGATGTGAATTTTTCGGTCCATTCAATTATTGCTTGGTCTATTTCTGTTTCATGTTTAACGCGACCTGCGTTATCTGCCATACGTTCATCATTGGCAAGATCGTCACGTCCAGCGCAGGCCATCAACCGTTTGTAAATTGAATCTCCATTGCCTCCAATCACAACATACTTTCCATCACTGCACAGATAAGTGTTGGTAGGAACTATGCCAGTTAACGTCGAACCGGAGGGTTCGCGAATCACTTTTTCTGCTGAGTATTCCGGTACAACGGACTCCATCATGTTGTAGACAGATTCAAAAATCGAAACGTCAACCACCTGGCCGCGGCCGGAATTGCTACGACCGAACAAAGCCAGCAACACGCCAATAACGGCATGCATCGAAGCCAATGTGTCACCAAGGCTCAGGTTAGGTCTGACGGGAGGCCGATCTGCAAAGCCATTAATGTAACGAAAGCCACCATACGCTTCACAGGCTGATGCGTAACCCGGTTGTGAAGCACGTGGGCCGGTTTGACCATATCCGCTAACACGGGCAAAAATAAGCTGCGGGTGTGTCTTGTTCATCTCTTCAGGATCCATACCCCACTTCTCGAGTGTTCCAGGACGAAAGTTTTCCAGCACCACATCAACCTCAGCCATAAGCTTTTTCACCACCGACCTGCCCTTGTCAGTTCTGAGATTAACGGTTACTGATTTTTTGTTGCGTGCAATACTTTGCCACCAGTAGGAAGTGCCAGTCGAATCGAGCTTACGCCACTGACGGATACCATCACCGCTACCAGGAGGCTCCACCTTTATAACCTCCGCACCAAAGTATGCCAGCACGCAACCGGCCTGCGGTCCGGCGATCAACTGGCCCAGCTCAAGTACTTTAATACCGGCCAGCGGCCGTTGATCGTTTTGCATAGTTTATTCTCCACGGTTACCCGTTCAGATCTGCCACACTTGCACTTTAGAGCAATATATAAAGCCTATACAAATTGCCGCGGTGAGGATACATCTACCTATTATCTAAAGAAACCAACCTAAGGAATATTGCACGCAGCCTGTCGATGATAGGTACACATTACTAAATACAGTACACTACTATGCATCCAACATTGCGGAGCAGTTTATGGCACACAACCCATACGAACTGAATCTGGAAAAAAATATAGCGAACTACTCACCGCTGTCACCACTAAGTTTCTTAAAGCGTGCAGCGGACGTCTACCCCGAATATACCTCAGTAGTCTACGGCTCCGTGCGCTATACATGGCTGCAAACAAGAGAAAGATGTACAAGGCTAGGGGCGGCACTTAGCAAGATCGGAATAGAGAAAAACCAAACTGTCGCGATTATGGCGCCGAACATTCCAGCGATGTATGAGGCCCACTTTGGTGTACCACTGTGTGGTGCTGTACTGAACTCTATTAACACCCGGCTTGATGCAGCAACTGTAGCTTTTATTCTTGAACACTCTGAAGCGAAAGTACTGATTGCAGACACCGAGTATTCAGAAACTGTGGCCAAAGCAATCGAACAGCTCGACAATCCTCCGATTATTATTGATATCGAAGATGCGTCAGTCACTGACGGCAATCGACTTGGCACTATAGAGTACGAAGAGTTCCTGCGAACAGGCGATCATGAGTTTGCCTGGGTAACGCCACAGGACGAATGGGATGCGATCAGTCTTAACTATACGTCAGGCACAACCGGCAATCCCAAAGGCGTTGTATACCATCATCGTGGTGCTTACATGAACGCGATCAGCAATATAACCGGCTGGGAGATGGGGGATCACCCTCGCTATCTGTGGACACTACCAATGTTTCACTGCAATGGCTGGTGTTTTCCATGGTCACTGGCCGCAATTGCTGGTGTTAGTGTGTGCAGCAGAAGCGTCACTGGTGCCGGAATATATGATGCGATTAAAAGTCACCAGGTTACTCACATGTGCGGCGCACCGATTGTGCTGAACTTGATTATCAACACGGATGACGCCGAACAATACAGACCGGATTACACAGTAAAAGTGATGACAGCAGCAGCCCCTCCACCTGCGCCAATATTACAGGCAATGGAAGACCGCGGCTTCCATATGACACACGTCTATGGACTCACAGAGACCTATGGCCCGGCAGTGATGTGCGCATGGAAGAGCGAGTGGAACAAACTTCCACCCGATCAACGCGCACAACTCAAATCACGTCAGGGTGTCAGATACCAGGTACTTGAAAGCCTTGATGTACTCGATCCCGAGACTATGGAACCCGTGCAGCGGGATGGGAAATCAGTCGGTGAAATTATGTTTAGAGGCAACATCGTGATGAAGGGGTATTTCAAAAACCCGGAAGAAACCAATAGCTCGTTTGCCGGTGGCTGGTTTCACTCAGGCGATCTGGCTGTTATCGACGAAGACGGCTATCTGCGAATCACCGATCGCTCAAAAGATGTGATCATCTCCGGGGGTGAAAATATCTCTTCAATCGAAATCGAAAATACACTGTATGGCCATCCGGATGTTCTGGAGGCAGCAGTGGTTGCAATGCCGGATGAAAAATGGGGAGAAACCCCATGCGCATTCGTCAGTCTTAAACACGGAAAACAGGCCAGCGAAGAAGATTTGATAGGTTGGTGTCGAGACAACCTGGCTCACTTTAAATGCCCGAGCCGGATAGTTTTTACAGAACTACCGAAGACATCGACCGGTAAAATCCAGAAGTTCAAGTTGCGAAAGCAACTACCTGTCAGCTAAACAGAGCATTGCATCAGGGACAAGCTGTTGAATTCAGTATAAATACGGGATTATCGGTCACTGCACGTACCCTGGCCCCATACGGTAAGCAAACCGGTAAGCAAACGTCTCAGTGGAGTATCTAAACGAGAAAAGGTTCATTTCAAAGGAGGAATCTCATTGAATAACACCTGAAAACTGTTACTATTTCGCCATCAGAATGACTAGACGGATACATTCTGATACCAAAATGTCAGTTTTATGACGCCCCGCGAAGAAAAAGCAGGCGTAATTGATTAACCTTCTACTTCTGTGCTGTCCATCACGCGGGCAGTTTTGAGTCAGGTAATCGGTCGCTATCGTTAACCCGGATGTTGACGTGCGACGTAATTGGAAGTTATCGCTGCATGAACACAACTCAAAATAACGACAAAAAACACGCAAGTACGCGTCGCGTGGCGAGTAGGCGCTCGTCTGCTAACCGTAGTGTTTTGATTTGCGATTTGAGTAGCACACACACTGACCTGTCGGATGCAATTGAGTCAGCTGGCTGGAGAGTCGATACAGCCACCAGCAGCGCCGCCGCCGAGAAACACCTTTACTCCCACGAATATCATGTTGGCGTGGCTTTGGTCACATCATCTGAACAGCTGCAGGAACTGGACGAACTACTTACCAAACATCACATTCACTGGGTCGCTGTTGTAGAAGCAAACCTGGTCGGGGAAGAGCCGGTTGCAGCACTTATATCCGATCACTGCTATGACTATCACACGCTTCCTTGCGACCACAACAATCTGGTGGCAACGCTTGGGCATGCCTACGGTATGTCTGTGCTGCGACCAAAGCCTGCCATGCAAGACATCATGGCCGACGAAGATACAAAAATGGTTGGTAAAAGCGAGTCAATGTTGAGCTTGTACACAACTATAAAAAAATCTGCTCGCGTCGACGCACCGGTAATGATTACCGGCGAAACCGGCACCGGCAAAGAACTGGTAGGCCGCGCGCTGCACAATCAGTCACCGCGTGCTGACGGTCCATTTATAACAGTGAGCTGTGCAACTATCCCGGCTAACCAAATCAGTGAAGTTTTGTTTGGAACAGATTCGGAATCAGGCAAATTGGAAGACGCCAATGGCGGCTCTTTATTCCTCGACTCAATAACAGACCTGCCTGCAACACAGCAAATGTTGTTGTTACGCTTTATGCAGTCTGGTCAGATCGAAGACCACCGAGGCGGACAACGCAGCATTGATGTTCGCATTATTACTTCGAGCCACAACAGCATTGATGACGCTGTTAAGAACGGGGTATTCAGAGAAGACTTGTACTACCGCTTAAACATTCTGCATATCGAAATTCCACCACTGCGTGACCGCATTGGAGATGTTGACAGTCTGGCGCAATTTTTCTTCAACAAGTTCTCATCAGAATCGCCCGGTCGCATCAAAGGCTTTTCGCAACAGGCGAAAATTGCAATGCACCAGCATCACTGGCCAGGTAATGTTCGGGAACTATTAAATCGGGTCCGCCAGTCGTTAGTTATGTGTGAAAGCAGCTTGATTCAAGCCATGGATCTCGGACTCGGCGCTCTTGGCAACAGTGACGGTGAAAACGACGCACCAACCAACCTTGATGAAGTTCGTGCCAAGGCAGAGGGTGATTTCATTCGCAAAGCGCTGGAACGCAACTATAACAACGTAACCGAGACCGCCGGAC
>CAYPDN010000037.1:8780-18064 GCA_964409445.1 uncultured Granulosicoccaceae bacterium | reverse complement strand
TGCAAATGGACTATGACGACGAAGTAGAATACTACGGCACACAGGCCATTTATGATCTCGCGCGCAAAGCCGACGATAAACCTTTTTTCCTGACTGTGTCTTTTACCTCCCCACATTCACCGTTTGTGATTAGCAATGAATACTGGGATTTGTACAACCACGATGATATTGAATTACCCGCGGTGCCGGAAATCCCACTGGATGAAAAAGATCACCTGAGCCGTAACCTGCACTACTGTCAGGCACGACACTTATATACCGTCACTGATGATCATCGCCGCAATGCGCGCCATGCCTATTATGGAATGATCTCCTATATCGACGATAAAGTAGGCTCCCTGGTAAGTGCACTTGAGCGAAGTGGTTTGCGCGATAATACATTAGTGGTATTTACTTCCGATCATGGTGAGATGATGGGTGAACGTGGCATGTGGTTTAAGCAGCATTTCTTTGAGTGGGCAGCTCACGTACCGCTTATTATGTCCATGCCTTCTCGCTATAAATCTTCCAGAGTGAAAGAAAACGTATCCCTGGTAGACCTGATGCCAAGCTTTATGGACGTTGCAGCAGAGAGTAAATTCGACGCCTATATAGATCCTGTAGACGGAAATTCTCTGATCAGTGCTATGCAGGGAGATACCAGCACACTCACTGATGTTGTAATTTCAGAGTTTGCAGCAGATGGTTCTACCGGCCCCAGTAGAATGGTCAAAAAAGGGCACTGGAAATATATGTATCTGGAAGGTGTAGACACCCTGCTCTACAACCTCGAAGACGATCCGAACGAAATAAACAATCTTAGCGGTAATAAAGACCACGCCGAAGTTGAAGCCGAACTAAAAGCAGCAGCCCTCAGTGACTGGGACCCGGAATATTGGCGCAGCACCATTGCATTAAATCAAAAACAACGACTAAAAATACACAACGTCACTAACGGTGATCCCAACTACGTCGTAAAAATACGCGACGATGATGATAAGCGTTATATCAGAAACGCCGGCGCTGCTGATACAAAAGCGCGCGCACGACTACCACTTGTGGAGCCCGCAAAGCCAGATTGATTTGTAATAAGTACACAAAAAACATCAAATTGAATAGACCTGGTGCAAAAAACCCGCAACACTAATCTCTCGCTATTACCGGGACTAATGATTCTGGGCTTGTGCATAGTAATGACTGCACTAAGTCGCGGAGCTGGTGAGACATTCAGCGTCTTCCTGTTGCCACTCAGCGATACCTTCAACTGGGAACGCGGGTCAGTTGCATCGATATATTCGGTTTATATGGTCAGTGTCGGTCTCGGGTCTTTGCTTGCAGGGGTAACATTTGATCGATTTGGTGCAAGGTTTAATTATTTAACCGGAAGTTTAATTCTGGCGGCCAGTTACCTTACCGCAGGCATGCTCAATCAGCTGTGGCAATTCTACCTGATCATCGGTGTCGGGGGTGGCATCGGTGCTTCCATGATAGGCCTTGTACCCACCCAAAGTCTCGTTTCGCGGTGGTTTCACAAACGTCTTTCAACAGCACTTTCAGTCGGCTATGCCAGTCAGGGGCTTGGCATTCTGACACTGGTACCGTTGGTTCAATGGTTTATTGAGCGTTCAAACTGGCAACAGGCATACGGCTATGTCGGCTGGATATTCGTCGCCGTGTTTTTAGTCACCCTCGTACTGCCCTGGTCTTATATCGAAGCGGGCGCTACAGACAACCCACGCAAGATTCAAAACGGAAAATCGGTCGGTGGTCTGTCGCTGAAAGAAGCGCTTACAACACGCGTATTCTGGGCATTTTTTGGTATCTTTGCCGCAACTGCAATTGGCATCTTCGGCATCAGCCTACAGTCAGTCGCCTACCTTATCGATCGCGGCTACGGTGAGTTGCAAGCAGCATTTGCTTTTGGCGCAGTCGGTGTGTTGAGTTTTGTCGGCATGGTTATCACTGGTATCGCAGCCGAACACTGGCCAAGGCATCTCGTCGCCAGTGCCAGTTACACGTTGAGCCTGATCGGTATTGCAGCCCTTGCGCTGATGCAAGTACAAATACACCCAGTGTTGCTAATAATCTACATACTTGGATTAGGTTTGTCGTCTGGTGCTCGCGGGCCAATCATTACGACATTAATGGCAGAGTTATTCGCAGGTCGCGGTCTCGCCTCAATCTATGGAGCCGCCAATATTGGCCAGGGAGTTGGGGCGGCAATTGGTGTGCTCGTCACCGGATTGATATATGACTACACTGGCAACTATAACGCGGGCTTTGTATTTTGCGTACTATCTCTGTTATTCGGTTTAGCACTATTCTGGATAGTGCCCGAGATCCGTCAGGCCGCCACAACTGCTCTGTATCCCACTAAAGGAACGACACCCGGACCAGACAGTCGAACGTAAAAGCTACAGGGGCAATCAATACATTCATCTCCCATACAATAGACAGATTACTTCGGCGCCAGCCTCACCGCACCATCAATGCGTATATTGGTACCGTTCAGGTAGGGGTTCTCAACAATTTGCGCTACCAGCAGACCATATTCACGAGGCTCACCCAATCTTGCTGGAAATGGCACTTCAGCTGCAATTTTTGCCGTCGTCTCCTCAGGCAACCCCTCCATCATCGGTGTGTTAAACAGACCAGGAGCAATAGCCATTACACGGATACCCGCACGTGCAAACTCCCGTGCAACTGGTAACGTCATGGCAGCTATTCCACCTTTTGAGGCTGAGTATGCAGACTGGCCGATTTGTCCATCCTGCCACGCCACAGAAGCGGTGTTTATAATGACCCCTCGCTCACCGTGCTCAAGCGCCTCAAGGGAAGACATCAGCTTCGCTGCATGACTCATTACATAGTAGGTACCGATCAGATTAATGCTGATTGTCTTTTCAAACACATCAGTAGACAGTTTGCCCTCGCGCCCCACTACGCGTGCGCCAAGGCCTACTCCGGCGCAATTAACAACAATGCGCGGGGCACCGCCGAGTGATTTTGCAGCGGTTTCAACCGCCGTCGCCACAGCGCTTTCATCTGCCACGTTTGCCGCAACAGAAACACCTCCGATATCTGTGGCGACGGAGGCCGCCCGATCTGCGTCGAGATCGAGGATGGCTACTTTCGATCCAAGGCTCGCCAGATGCCGAGCAGTCGCCTCACCGAGTCCGCTACCCCCACCCGTAACTAAAGCAGTTGTTCCAGTGATGTTCATATTGCTGTCCGATTGTTATCTGGGCAGGAATGCTATATCACAGGGATCGAATGCGCCATAGAATCCAAAGTAATGTTCAAATCAACAATTGGAATTAAAACAGATGTGAAGGGTCAACCTAACCGCTAAAACTGGCAGATAGGCTGAAGATCAGGATTGCGATAAGTTCGATGCAACTACAGGCATGAGGCGTTGCAAAAAAACAGGCCCGACTGTAATTCAGCCAGGCCCGAGGGAAGATCGCGTTAGCTTACCCGCCGGCAAATTAACCTACCCGCCGCTATACGTTAGCCAACCCGCCGGCCAACCAGGGTTACGGCCAAAAGCGCAATGCAGATGCAGGCAAATACGGTAGTCATACAATAATCCGGGGGGAATTGAGCAAAAAAATACTAAGGAGCAGTGCTTCATACGATAAATCGCTTTCATACGAACAAGTGTCCTCGTACCAGCAATTGAGGCACACTTTCTCCATGCCGAAATAATATATCTAACGGTCTGGAAATACAGGCAACTAAAGTCATGAAAAAGATAAATTCGGAATGACTTTAGTCACTAACGCGACCCAGGCTGTATACACCCGGACGCTTCTACCGGATAATCTTTTCCGCTAAGGATGCAGGCATATATAGCAAAGGATCTGGGACTGACTGAAAGCACGCTTTAGGTTGGTAAGTGATTAGGACGCGCCTGGCTCGCAAATAAACCGGATTTATTAATGAAAACCGCACCACCATCATCTGATGAACCAGCTCGTATTGAAGCGCTCAAACGCTACGGAATCCTCGACGCACCATCCGACACGATCCTGGACGGTATCACTCAGGTGGCGGCAGACTTGTGCGAAACACCTATTGCTTTAATTAGCCTGGTTGATCCGGACCGACAGTGGTTTAAATCATGCATCGGCCTGGAAACCAAAGAAACGCCCAGAGATATGGCGTTCTGCACTCACGCTATGCAGTTTCCGGATGCATTGATGGAAATTGAAGACGCCATTCTAGACGAGCGGTTTCACGATAACCCGCTGGTGACAGGCGACCCTTACATCCGCTTTTATGCAGGCAAACCGCTTGTGACACCGGACGGTTTTGCACTCGGCACACTGTGCGTAATCGACGATAAACCACGCAAACTCACGCAATCGCAGCGCAATGGACTCATCCGTCTGGCAAGCGTAGTTACTGATCTCTTTAACGAGCGCTATCACTCCAGGCTGAGCGCCATCGATTATGTGGTTGAACAATCCATTCTACACGGTGTGCTGATCACCGACCCCGCCCAAACAGACAATCCGATCACCTACGCAAATAAAGCGATGGAACGTATGACGGGTTACGCAAGCGAAGACATTCTTGGTCGAAATTGCCGGTTTTTACAAGGTGACGATACCGATCCGGAAAGTCTGCAACAGTTAAGAGACGCTGTAGCTGAAGAACGATCCGTTACTGTCACTATGAAGAATTACCGCAAGGACGGCAGTGCATTCTGGAATGAATTAACATTGTCACCCGTTCAGGACGCTGCAGGTAATACGGTTAACTTTGTCGGGGTGCAGCAGGATGTGTCACACCGGTTTCAATAGCCAGCTTCAATAGGTAAGCTGCGTCCTGGAAATACCTGACCAGTAATATTTTTTATCTATTACCAGAGCTACCACCCAATGCGTGAATAGCTAATTCCGTTCGACTGCGAGTATGCAGCTTATCCATAATTCGACTGACATAATTTTTGATGGTCCCTTCCGCCAAAAACATATTAGCTCCAATCTGTTTGTTACTTAGCCCCTGAGCAATGAATTCAAGTATTTGTTGTTCTTTGTCAGTTAGCTTATCTACGCCACTGGTTTGATTGGAAGCTACAGGTGCTGACAGTGTGTCTGCTTTGGGCGTCACGTCGGTGGTAAGGGACGGGTTCACCAGATCATACTGCCTGAACTGATCCATAATTTTTCGCGCAATTCTGGGTGACAGATGCGTTTTGCCATCCTGCACTGCCCTGACCGTATCGACAATCTCACTTTCCGATACATCTTTCAGTAAATACGACAACGCACCCGCACGCACTGCTTCGAACACAGTGTCATCGTCATCAAAGGTGGTCAGCACAATAATGTTAATCTCAGGATGTGCAGCGTGGATATTGCGTGTAGTTATCACACCACCCTGACGCGGCATGTTCAGATCCATAACGATGACATCTGGCAATAGCTCCAGCGCAATACGCTCCGCCTCTATTCCGTCCTGGGCCTGGGCAACCACATCGATGTCTGGCTCGGCATCAAGTATCATCGACAGACCGCGCAAAATTACTGGCTGATCATCCACCACCATTAAGCGGATCGGCAGCTCGCTTTTACTATTCGCGGAATCATCCTGCTGGGTTTCAGGCACTTCTGCTCTCCATGTTTGTGCCATTAACTGACAACTCTATTTATAACAGATAACCGGGAAGAATACGTGTTTACACCTCTGACCTGAGTTACAGTTTTTCACATTTTTACCGGGGATTTGAATATCCTGAAATATGACTAAAGTCACGCGGGAAACCACGAAATAGCGCTCAGTGCAGTAATTATGCAGCAGTGTTTCCAGTATGGGTAAAAACTGGTGACTAAGTCATGACTTTCGTTGTCTATTCCTTTTACCAAAAATTGACGATTATATGTAAATCGCATAAAGGCTTCTCCGTCAAAAATGGATCGGCAAACACTGTGAATTCGAAGACCAAACAATTTCTTTGCCTGGCTTATCTGATTGGTGTCACCAGTTCAGTTAACAGCATACCTATGTATAAGGTGGCTGAGGTCGATGAATCAAAACTAATCGAAAGTACTTGCACCGTAGATTCACACCAAATACCTGCAACAGCGCTGGTCGCGTTTGTTCACGGTGGTGTCTTTGATCAAAAAGGGCATCCAATAAAAGCCGGATCAAAACTGGTAGCGGAGGATGTTGTCACTGTCCAGAGCGACGGATTCCTCGCTTTGCATATCTCAAACAACCGAACCGTAAATATTCAACCTGACACCTTGACCAGCATAGCTTGCGCACTGGCAAAGCAGCCCGGGGCAAGAGAGGTCACTCAACCTTACCGAGTCGGGGCTATCCGCGGGTAAGATTTTTCCGAGGCTAAGATAAACATAAAAAGCCGGCGCTCATTCCGGAAACATAAATAACAACACTAGCGCAAATAATAGAAAGTCACTATTTGCATTCCACACTTTTATTAACCCTTTTATCTCCTAATCCGGATCATCCAGTCTGATCACTCTCGACTCGATCCATCATTCTACTGGCAATCTCTGGTGAGATACTCGGCTCTCCGCGATTTACCGCACGGACTGTAGATAGAACATCCTGTTCAGTGGAGTCCTTAAGCAGATAGGCATGAGCCCCGGCCTGGATGGCATCAAGCACCATATCGTCTGTATCGAACGTGGTCAGAACAACAATTTTGATATCAGCGTTATCGCGCATTATTTCCCTGCTTGCTTCAACACCTGTCTGACGCGGCATCTGCAGATCCATTATTATAACGTCCGGGCTAAGGTCATTTGCCATTTCAACAACTTCGACTCCGTCTCGGGCTAATCCGACAACATCAATATCGGCCTCGCTGCCAAGCATTAGAGACAAGCCACGCAGGATGATCGGTTGATCATCGGCGATCAACAAGCGAATTGTGCCAGTAACAGATTTGGGGGTGGAGCTTAACGTCATAGCAGATACTGGTTGTTCAGCGGCAGTCGTGATCGCAATATTGCGCACGATTCTTTATAGATACAATAGTGTCGTATTGAGGCACTTGTAAGTGCCCAAAGTCACTTTCACCAAGGTATAGCAGGGACGTGTGTTGTTAGAAAACCTTAACCCACGTAAACACATTGCGGCAGGCATCGGGTGGGCTGTTTTCACCATCATCGCACTCGCAGCCCCGGTGTGCGCATGGCTGGTGGCAAAAGAAACAGAGAACTATTTTCGGCAATCCGCCACTCAATCGCTGCAACAAAATGCTGTACAAATTCATCGCGAAGTGGCCGCGAACCTGGAAAGCCGCCTTTCCATTATACAACTAACCGCAAGCCAGCTTAGTCCCACACCCCACAACTCATCCCATCTGAAATTGATGCTCAACTCGGTTCATCGTCGGTACCCGGAGATCAACTGGATCGGTCTTGCGGATAGCGAAGGCACTGTAGTCACTTCCGCCAATAATGTTTTTGTCGGTGAAAGCAGTGCAGAAAAATCGTGGTTCACAAACGGTTCAAAAGGCGCTTATCTGGGCGATGTTCGCAACGAGCCATCATTGCAAAAGCTCCTGCCACGCCGAAGCGGTGGAAGCTCTTTTAAAGTGATTGATGTTGCCTTTCCGGTAACCGATGGGAGTGGAAAAAATACCGGCGTCGTGGGTGCCCACCTTTCCTGGAACTGGGTAAGAAATCTGCAAGCGCTTAGCCTTAGTAACGTTGAATCAAACAGACTAAATCTTCAGTTAATACTCGCATCGGAAGACAGCACAGTAATAAGCGGGCCCGCAGACTTAATCGGTAAGCCGTTACCAAGTATGTCTGCATTGAAGGAGGATGGAAAATATCTGCTGGGCATAGAAAGATCTGCATACAATAACAATAACACCCTTGACTGGACGGTCGCTGTCCGAACTGACAGTGCCCAGGCTATATCGATAGGTCGATCTGCACAGCGCATAGTAATCCTCACCATAATGGGGGCCGGCACCATTGCCGCGTTACTGATTGTCTTCGCCGTCAATCGGCTCACTCGCAAGCTACGATTGCTGTCCCTAGATGCACAGAAAATCGCAGACGGAGAAGAGCATCAAATCCGACCAATGGACGGACCAGACGAGGTAAGCCAGATCAGCCAACTACTGGCGACCTCAATAGATAATTTGCAACAAGAGAAACAGACACTGGTTGCACTAAATTCAGAGCTGGACCAGCGCGTAGAGCTTCGCACCAGAGATATAGAAAGACTGTCGACCGAATCCAGAGAAATTGCACTCACGCAACAACGCCTGCGCTTTGCGCGGGACATGCACGATACACTGGCTCACTCGATGATGGCCGTGTTAACTCAAATTCGACTGGTACGAAAAATCAGAACCCGCCTCTCAGACAACGATGTCGAAGAAGAATTACGGCGCGCAGAAGATGTTGCACTTAAAGGATTAACTGAAGCTCGAGCTGCCATTGCGCAAGTCAGAACCAACAATGTTCTGGACAAAGGTATCTCTGGCGCGTTACACGAGCTGGTCGAACGATTTCGCGCCCGTTCAGGGATGCGATTCACTCTCGAATTAGACCCGCATAGTATCCGTCAGGAAGATAATCGCGGTGAGACTATTTATCGAATTACTGAAGAAGCACTGCGCAATATTGAAAAACATGCCAGAGCAAACGAAGTAAATATCAGTCTCAAGCGGATCGAACCATCCGCAAATGACAATAACTCTAACCCGATTTTTCAATTGGAAGTTATCGATGACGGGATAGGCTTTAATACCGACAACGAAGCTACCGGTCACTATGGGCTGATCGGTCTTCGTGAACAGGCCGCCTTGATTAACGGAGAGTTGATTATCGACAGCGTGCCTGGCAACGGCACCAGCATTTGCTTACGGTACACGGCTTACCCCGCGTAACCATCAGCAAGCAATTTGTATGTGACATTGCTCTACTGCGGCGATTGCTCTGGTGCGGTATGCGGCGTATGCGGAGGCGCTTGACGAATGCTGATATAAACAACCAGAGCCACAACAGCAGCCCCCGCCAGATTATAGGTCCAGTTGAGAGGATAAAACGCACCCGCTGCACCGATTAATAACAGCGGATACATCCACCATTTCAAAGGACCTTCACTGTATCTTTGCAACAGTACGTTAAATGCATAAATGCCAAACAGACTAAATATCCCGATTCGCGCTACGGTTAGAAAATCCCCGCCAATCAAGGGCGTATAGGCAAATATCAGTGGCACAATATACAGACCCTTAGCAATCTTCCACGCCTCCACACCGGTTGCCATGGGTGGTGACTTGGCAATACCCGCAGCAGTAAACG
>CAYPDN010000037.1:0-8680 GCA_964409445.1 uncultured Granulosicoccaceae bacterium | reverse complement strand
GCCTCCACACCGGTTGCCATGGGTGGTGACTTGGCAATACCCGCAGCAGTAAACGCAGCAAGACAAACCGGTGGTGTGACATTACTGTCCTGACTCAGCCAGAATACAATCAGATGAGCGGTTAGCAAATATGTCGTCATCGCTTCAACGTTGACCAAAGCAGGACGCACAACCACTGCGAGTTCGAACGGAATAGCAGCAACTAACTCCCACGCTTCAGCCTGCGTCATTCCGGTTGCCACTTTACTCACCAGTGGGGAGTCCACCAGCATAAACATAGCTGAAGCAGCGGGATCAGTCACACCTCTCACAAGTTGCTCGACAATTTGCCCGTCGGCCAGCATACCGGCAAGCGCCGGCGCTGATAAAATAGATAGAACAATATAGGCTGCCGTTACCGGTAAGCCCATGCCCAGTACCAGTGACGCCAAAGTTACCAATATCAGAGCTATCCACAATGACCCTTGCGACCATTGCGCAATCATCAATGCAAACGTATTTGCCAAACCCGATGTAGTCACAGCATTATTTATTAAACCTACAGCCACCAGCAGCACCGCAGTCATTATTGATGTACTTACACCAAGCGCCAACGCCCTTGAAATATTTTTTGGACCCATTTTATTGGGTGTAAGCCAGCTCACAACAATAAGTGTTGCTATCGCAAAACATGCCGCATAGCTCGGCGTCCTGCCGGAGATAAGCAGGTAGGTCATCACAAAAAGTGGCAGTACAAAATTTAACGCACCGGCAAGCATTTTCTTTTTATCAACCGGTTCGGCAGCTTCTGTACCGATACCGTATTTCATCGCTTCAATCCGAATGATGAAAGCAACCGATAAAAAATAAAGAGCTGCCGGAACTACAGATACAGCGACAATTGTGCCGTAGCTAATGCCGGTGTAGCTTGCCATGATGAACGCACCTGCACCCATGATCGGGGGCATTAACTGCCCACCGGTCGAAGCAGATGCTTCAACCCCTGCGGCAAACTTAGCTCTGAATCCGTTTGCCTTCATCAACGGAATAGTAATGACACCGGTAGATGCAGTATTGGCGACAGCAGAACCCGAAATTGTACCGGTTAACGCAGAGGACATTACCGCCACAAACGCGGCCCCGCCCCGCAGTTTACCGGCGATACTTTTGGACATTTCAATGACAAAATCCGAAGCACCTGACACGACCAGGAAAGCGCCGAAAATCATAAACAAGGTGATATTTGCAGAAGAGATGGTGGTGATGATTCCGAACATGCCTTCATCGTTGTATAGCGATCGAAAGAGCACGTCGTCCAGCGGCAGACTCGCCGCTCTAAAAGCACCCGGCATCATTTCACCGAGAAAGAGGTTATAACTTAACGCAAGAATGACCAGTATGGGTATGATCCAGCCAGTCAGACGCCTCGTCAGTTCTATCGCACCAAGTACCACTATGGCACCGGCTATCCAATCTACCGGAGTAAACTGCCAGCTCTGGCCGGTTTTCGCCAAAGTGCGCTCATAGACGCCGTTTTCTGCATAGGCAATCCATAGTGCACTGGCCGCAATAAGTAATCCGAAGATCACATTCAGCCAGAAACCTTTGCCATAGCCTTTAGTGTCGACACTACTCGTGGTGATTGCTGCCAGCAGTCCGAAACCCGCAAAGTGAATACAGTTCTGCCAGATTCCGGGTTCGTTCCAATATACATTGGTGACAATATGCCAGAGACCGAACAGGCAGAAAAAAACAAACGGAATGAGATAGCGGCCTGGCTCAGACAACGCAAGATCGAGATCTACCAGTCTGTCTTTGAAGGACAAAGCTGCAGGTTCTTCTATGATGCCAGCGGACTTTGACTGATCGTCGTTTGCCATCAGGGATCTCTGGTTTTCTAATGTCACAGGAGTATGCAACACGTGGGGACAGTATACAAAGAAGAACCGCTCCGCAACCTGCACAGAGCGGCGCTCCCCTGCTTAACCTACTTCTCCCTTAATGTAAGGCTGTCTTACTTAAGGCAGAATTGCTTAGGTATTACTTAAGATGAGCGGGAACATCGATGCCAACTTCTTCGTAGTACTTAAGAGCACCTGGGTGAAGTGGAACTGGCAATCCCGCAGTTGCCCGTGAAACATCCATTGCATTGGTTGCTTTGTGAATCGCCTGCAGAAACGGCAGGTTTTCATACATTGTCTTCGTTAGCAGGTATACGTGATTTTCATCAACATCCGCATTTACAGCAAGAAAATTTGGCTGTGCAATAGTGCTAATGTCTTTATCCTGACCAGGATAGGTACCTGCTGCAATAGTGTAAGGCACCCAAAGGTTTCTTCCACCGTCCATCTTTGCCAGTTCGTCTGCTGTTACATCAAGAATAGTGAAATCATCACCGTTAGACGACATCAACTTAGTGATAGCACTGGTCGGAGGACCTGCTGGAAATCCACCACCGACAGCCTGCTTGTTAGCCAGTGCATCAGCTGAAGGACCGTAACCCGCATACACCAGATCATAACTGCCGAGATCGGCACCCAATCCTTCAAGCAATACGGTATTTGAACCCAGCGTGCCTGAGTTTTCTTTACCAAGAGTCATCGCCTTGCCGGTCGCTGCCAGAAGATCAGAGGCAGTGCCATCTTTTACAAGATCGTTTGATAAAATAAACTGCTCAACATTCTGCCAGAGCATGGTTATTGAACGCAGGTTTTCCTGTTTCTCAGTTACGGGGCCTGTGCCAGTGGCAGCGTATGCACCAAAAAGACCCTGCAGAATAGCAAACTGCGCATTATCTGCCGCCAGTGCCTGTACATTTGCGCCCGAACCTGCTGAGTTAACCGCAGTAAGACTGAACTTCTCTTTCGGCAGCAACTTAATTTTAGATAAAGTTGCCAGTGCAGTACCCACCGGGTGATAAGTACCACCTGTCGATGCGGTATTTAGAATGTAGTCGTTAGCACTAGCTGCACCGGATGTTACCAGTGCTGCGGCCAGCGCAAGTGATGCCAGATGTTTTTTGAACATTAAAATGTCTCCTCGCAGAACGCCCCAATGACGTTCACAGCCGATGATTATCGGTAATTGTCACGGCAATGACAAATCATCATAGGGCCTTGTTTTTACAGGGAAATTACCAGGAAAAGCATCTCAACAACCGCAAAATGAGTACTACATAGGCAACTTATTGCCGAAATCTGACTAGTAATAGCCTGCGCAGCTTATAACAACTCGTCCCGCCTGATGCCGAGTTTAGACATTTTATCGTTAAGCGTTCTGCGGTTTATCTGTAGCACTTCCAACACACTTGCGATGCGACCACGGTGTTGGATCAGGCAGCTTTCTATCAGATATTTTTCATACGCCAGCACTCTCATTCGCAGCGGGTATTCATCGTTAATACCTTCGAATGCCTTGCGCGGGTGTGTTATGGAGCCGTAGTGACTCTGGCGTAAGGACTCCAGTATATCGAGCAGTTCGTCCGGTTCTACCGGTTTTTCCAAAAACTCGACGGCACCCAGCTTCATCGCATTTACTACATCGCGAACTTCTGCAAAGCCAGAGAAAAAAACTATAGGGATTAAAGGCTGCGATTCTCGCGCATCCATTGCGAATTCAATACCATTACACCCGGGCATGCGAAGGTCTGTCACGATTACATCGATGGAGTGTTCAATAAGTCGTTGCAACCCGGCGGCGGCGGACTCCGCAACCACAACGTCAATATCATTGAGTCGTAAGAAACGACTGTTAGCGCCGAGTACATCGTGATCATCGTCCACCAACAAGACCGTGAAAGAAGGATCATTATTCATAAATTAATATTCTGTATTACCCAATCGAGCTTTAAGCAAAGGTATGTTAAGCGCAAACACACTGCCCGTTGACTCCTGAGTGACATTATCATGCAAAGGAAAATAAAACAGCTGCCCACTGTGCTCATCAGCGATCATTTTTGCGAGCGTCAGTCCCAAACCAAGACCGCTGCTGCCTCGTTTATCACTGGCAAAGGGTTTGAATAACGCAGGTTCAATCTCTTCACTGACACCCGGACCGTTGTCGATGACATCCAAAGCAACACACTCTCCGCGACGATATACATCAAGAATAACACTCGGATTATCGCGTACCAGCACAGCGTCAAATGCGTTATAAACCAGATTCAGCAGAGCCTGCTGTAATAATATCTCATCGCCCGAAACTAAAAGTCCGGGGGATGCTATGTTCGTCTCTAAGACAAGAGACATCGCCGGGCGCTCTCTTTGAAGAGTCTCCACAATCTCCGCAACCAATTTATCAATGGACACCTGAGCAGTTTCAGTTGGCTTGCGGCCGGCCATAGTTCTCAGTGTGGTTACAACACGGCCTATACGCTTGGTTGTTCTATCACTGTCAATCACTATCTGGCGGACATCTTCTGCATTGGCATCGGGCTGGTCAATCACTTTGCGCAGCGATGCTAAATTCATTCGCAAACTGGCAAGTGGTTGGTTTACTTCATGATTAATAGCTGCAGACATACGCCCGAGCATTGCGAAATTGGATTCAGTAATCAGCGCTTTCTGAGTCGATCGCAGTTCTCTTGTACGCTCTTCAACCTCTATTTCAAGCTCATGTGCATGACGATGCTCTGTCTCTGCAAGGCGTTTTTGAGTGAGTAAATTACGATAGATAAGCGCGACAATTGCCAACACTGATCCAATGGCGAGCACATAGTACAGCGCTCTTATAAGTAACCAACTTCGCTCGACTACAAGAACTAACTGCCACGGCTCAGTGGTAAGGGCTCGACTTTGTACATACCACGACTGGTCGCCACTTCTGATTGTAAACGGTGAAGACGATTCGACATCAAACTCTAATTGACTGGTTTCTACAGGCACATAACGCCGGTCACTTCTAATTCTTTGAATCTCTTCTGCAGTCAGCCCGCGGGTGTTGGAATACAGGAATTTGTTGTTTGTCGAGAGAATAACAACACCCAGTTCATCCAGTGCCGCCCATTCATACGGCGTCAAACGCCATGCATCAAACAACCCTGCCAGCTCGGCCTTGACCACAACGACACCTTTGGTCTCACCATTAATCTGAACAGAATTGGCTACAAAGTAGCCGGGTATCCCGGTAGTCGCACCGACCGCAAAAAAAGTCGCCTGATTAGAATTCATCGCCTCCTGAAAGTAAGGACGAAATCCGTAATTCACACCGACAAAACTGACTGCGTCCTGAAAATTACTGGAAGCAACTGTGGTGCCCTGCGTATCCATAACAAAAGCGAAAGACGCACGACTGGTTTTTTGCGCCTGTAGAAGACTTTGATTGGCGTTTGCCAAATTTTCCTGTGTTTTGCTCTGCAAAACCTGAACTACATGAGGGTGTGTGGAAAGTACTGCGGGTAATACTGATAATCGATCCAGCTGACGATCAAGCTCGGCAGCTTTGCCTGCAAGTTGCACCTGCATAAATTTTGTCTGGCGCAATTTTTCGAACTGAAACGATGCCAATAGTAATATTGCAGCACCAACCAGAATCGCCAGTAACATCAGAGCAGCACGGTTCAACATTAAATTAATCTACCGTGCATTTTCCGGAGTCTTGAGCCCACTACAGATTCATACCTTAATATTCATTGCCTTGAAATTTGCGCTGTTGACGAGGCTGTTTTTAGCACCAGTAAGCTGTCAATTTATTAGCTATTGCTGCAAAACCGGATGATCGAAAAACCTGGCAAAATTCGTCCTGTACTGGCGCACAGATTGCTCTTAATCTACGGATAATACACTGCCGGGTAGCACTTTGCTTTTCCCCGAACTAACCAACTCCTTTGCAATTTATAACCGGGCAATAATCATTCTGCCCCGTGTTGTCATAAGCCTGTGCCTGCTAAGTGTCGCATCTGTTGGGCATACAAACTCCAAACCTATTGGCATAAGTGATTTTTCCTCATGCACAATTGGTGGAGATACCGCATCGTTGATCGCACAGTGCGCGACGGCTACCACTCCTTTTACCTACGAGGAAGACGATACTCGCACTCTGGATTTGCATATCGCCAAAATACCGGCTCGCCAGTCACCAGCCAGGCCAGACCCGGTAGTGCTTCTGGCAGGCGGACCGGGGCAATCTGCCACTGAATCTTTTCCGGCTCTTATCCACGCTTTTAGAAGCATCAATGAAAATCGCGATCTCATTCTTATTGATCAGCGCGGTACCGGCAGCTCTCATCGTCTCGATTGTGAAGCTTCGGTGCCGGGCGACGATCTGGAGTTTGACAGCGCAATTGTGCGAGCACATTCGGAAGCCTGTCTGCAGGAACAGACACTGGACACACGATACTTTACCACCAGTATCGCGGTCAGGGACCTCGATGCAGTTCGCAAACTTCTTAATCTCGATTCATGGAATATCTACGGTATATCGTATGGCACCAGAGTGGCACTCCACTATATGCGACGCTACCCGGAATCAGTGCGAACCAGTATCCTTGATGCAGTTGTGCCACCGCAGGTAACACTCGGCGCAGATGTCGCGGTACACGCACAACAGGCACTTGAGAAACTCTTTACTCGCTGTGCAGAAAGCGCAGATTGTGCAGACGCTTTTCCACAAATCAGTCAACGTACGCAGCAGTTGCTGGACCGACTCAAAGCTGAGCCAGTCTCTGTTAGTTATGAGGACGTTAGTACCGGCTCCATCCGCAATCTGGAACTCACCAACAAGCATCTTGCAATCACACTCAGACTCATGACCTACTCGGCATATGGCGTCGCGATACTGCCCTCAATGCTGTTTGATGCTTATGAAAACAAAAACTATGCGCCTCTTGCAAGGCAGGCGATGATGCAAACTGAATCGTTAGGCTCTACTATCGCGACAGGTTTGCACAACGCGATAATCTGTACTGAAGATGCGCCCGATAAAATCTCCGCAGATCAAAAAACAGCTGCAGCAGAAACCTATCTGGGAGATGAAATCATCGATGCACTGCATGCCAACTGTGCACCCTGGCCCACCGGCATTATGGACAGCGATTTCAAAGACCCGCTAGTCTCAGACATTCCAACTCTTATTCTTTCGGGTGCAGCTGACCCGATTACCCCTGCAAGCTACGGCAACATAGTCGCTGACACATTAACCAATCAACTACATATCGTGAACGACCATCAGGGGCATATGCAGATGCCACTGGGTTGCGTTCCCCGATTAATGGCTATGGTTATCGATTCTGGCAGTATTGAAGATTTAGACTCAACCTGTCTGGACCGATTGTATGCACCCGCTTTTTTTATTGATGCCAACGGACCAAAGCCGTGATTGTTGCAGATAACTTAAGCAAGGCATTTCATACTAAGTCACGCAAGACTAAAAATACCGTGCAGGCAGTACAGTCTGTATCGTTTGTTGCAGAGAACGCCAAAATCACAGGCTTGCTTGGCCAGAACGGCGCAGGTAAATCTACCACGCTTCGTATGCTCGCTACACTGTTACCTGCAGACTCAGGTTCCGCCAGCATTGATGGACACGATGTACACGCAGATCCTCTGGGTGCTAAAAAACAGTTGGGCTTTATGCCACACAATGCTGGCATCTACCCTCGCCTTACCGCACGTGAGAACGTTCTGTATTTTGCACGGCTGTGCGGACTTTCAAAGTCTGACAGTTTAAAGCGCGTTGACGAACTGATTGAGCAACTCGAAATGGCGGGTTTTATTGATCGCCGAACAGCGGGATTTTCGCAAGGTCAAAAAACCAAAGTAGCCCTTGCCAGAGCGCTGGCCCACAGACCTTCCACTATCATGCTTGATGAACCGACCAACGGACTCGATGTTATGGCGACGAGAGGTTTGCGTGAAATCTTAAGGAACCTCGCGTCTGACGGCCATTGTATTTTATTTTCAAGTCACATCATGCAGGAAGTCGCAGCCTTGTGTGATCACATTGCGATCATTGCTGACGGCAAAATAGCCATGGCAGATAACTTCGATGCAATATTGCAAACCACCGGCAAAGATAACCTGGAAGATGCCTTTGTTACGGCCATTGGCGAAGCTGCATGAAATTACTGGTCGTAATATTCAAGGAGATCATTGACAATCTGCGTGATCGCCAGACGCTGCTTTATGCATTGCTCTTTGGCCCGGTGCTGATACCGATTTTAATCGGTGGCGCAATGGTCACAAGCTTAAGTCACTTTCAAATTGATTTTGAAGAAATCACTGAACTGCATGTAGAAAACCTGGATTCTGCACCCAACCTGATTGAGTATTTATATAGCAATAACATCGATGCTATACCGGCACCGGAAGATTATGAATCACAGTTGCAATCAGGCGATATCGCCGCGGTACTGGAAATCCCCCCTGAATACCAGCAGGCACTGCGCGAAGGTACACCGGCTCCTCTAACCATACATGCCAATGAAGGAGATAAAGCTTCTGCCAAATACGCTCGTAAGGTTGTATCGGTTATTAGCGGATACAAGCGCGTAATAGACAGTTTGCGGATGCAGCACCGCGGCATAGATCCTTCAGTTTTTAGCAGCATCAGTGTAGTTCAAAACGATGTATCTGCCGACGGCGCCAGAGGACAACTGATTGGTTCTTTGCTGCCGTTTCTGTTTATCGTCTCTATGGTATTGGGTGGATTTTATCTGGCTATAGACACGACAGCCGGTGAGCGGGAGCGACAATCTCTGGAACCG
>CAYPDN010000036.1:0-18519 GCA_964409445.1 uncultured Granulosicoccaceae bacterium | reverse complement strand
TCGATAGTATATTGACGTTTACGTAAACGTCAATATACTCTCCTTATTCCCTTGTTGACGACCAAACATGCAAGAAACTTACAGTATTTCAGAACTTGGCAGAGAATTCGGAATCACGACCAGAGCAATCCGGTTCTACGAAGACAAGCAGCTGCTAAGCCCTGCCAGGAATGGCAGCCACAGAGTCTACTCGCGTGCCGATCGCACCCGACTTAAGCTTTTGCTGCGTGGAAAAAGACTGGGCTGGCCGCTGGAAGAAATTAAATCGGTACTGAATATGTATGAGGCTGGCGGTGGCAGCGGAAATAATGGCGAAATACAGCAACTGGAATATACCTGCCAGAAAATTGAACAACGGCGCGCGCAGTTGCAGCAGCAGCAAAAGGACATAGACGCAGCATTGGCGGATCTTGAACAAATTCAGCATCGGTGCACCGAGCATCTGGCAACTCTAAACGGCCAGCTCAGTCATAAAGATCGCAATTCAGAAAAACCACTTAGCCAAAACACCATTACCAAAACACCGTTTACCGAAACCGTTTGAGAGCGAGCCCACAATGAAAAACGATGACCCGATTGTTATCACCAGCGCAATGCGTACACCACTTGGTGGATTTCAGGGTGCATTATCCAACCTGACTGCAGCAGACCTCGGTGCCACGGCAATCAAAGCCGCGCTCGAAAAAAGCGCGCTAAAACCAGACACCATAGATGAAGTAGTAATGGGATGTGTCTTGCCAGCCGGCCAGGGACAGGCACCAGCCAGACAGGCAGGCCTCGGTGCAGGCTTACCGATCGGCAGCAACTGCACAACAATCAACAAGATGTGTGGGTCTGGCATGAAGGCCGCAATGTTCGCCCATGATCTGTTGATTGCAGGCAGCGCGAAGATTGCAGTTGCTGGTGGTATGGAAAGTATGACCAATGCACCCTATCTGTTACCAAAAGCTCGCGGTGGGATGCGAATGGGTCACGGTCAAACCATGGACCACATGTTTCTTGACGGACTCGAAGACGCTTACGACAAAGGCAAGTTGATGGGCTGCTTTGCTGAAGATACTGCAACCAAGTATAAGTTTTCCCGTGAAGAGCAGGATGAATTTGCATTGCGTTCTCTGGCGCGTGCAAAAGATGCTATCGACAATGGCGATTTCAAAAACGAAGTGGCACCGGTAACCGTAAAATCACGCAAAGGTGAAAGCGTGGTTGAGCATGATGAGCAACCACACAACGCCAAACCTGAAAAGATACCAACGTTGCGTGCAGCTTTCGCCAAAGACGGCACTGTCACAGCTGCCAACTCCAGCTCAATTTCAGACGGTGCGGCAGCACTCGTTATGATGCGCAGAAGCGAATGCGATGCGCGTGGTCTGACACCACTGGCGACTGTTCTCGGCCACGCAACTCATGCACACGAGCCGAAATGGTTTACCACCGCACCTGTGCATGCAATGCGCAAACTGCTTGAGCAACTCAACTGTACGCAGAATGATATTGATCTTTATGAAATCAACGAAGCGTTTGCGGTTGTAACCATGGCGGCAATGCAGGAACTCGACCTGTCGGCAGATAAAGTAAACATACACGGAGGTGCCTGTGCAATTGGCCACCCGATTGGTGCTTCCGGTGCACGCATATTGACAACGCTATTACATGCTTTGATAAACCAGGGTAAAAAGCGCGGTATTGCATCTTTGTGCATTGGTGGTGGCGAAGCAACAGCTATGGCAATAGAGATAATATAGTGACAACCGCGCAAGCAAGCTATTCGCCAGAAGGTTATTCAGAAGAGCAGCTCATGGTGCGTGATATGGCGCGTCAGTTTGCGGCGGAGCAACTGGCACCAAATGCGGCAAACTGGGATCAAAACTCCGAGTTTCCAACAGCGGCAATTGCCGCCATGGGAGAACTCGGCTTGCTTGGTATGGTAGTACCCGAGGAATATCAGGGATCCGCCACCGACACTATTGCTTATGCAATGGCACTGGAGGAAATTGCCGCAGGCGACGGTGCATGCTCCACCATCATGAGTGTTCACAATTCTGTCGCATGCATGCCAATCTACAAATTCGGAACGGACGCTCAAAAAGACAAATGGTTACCGCAACTCGCAACCGGCAAGATGCTGGGCGCATTTTGTCTGACCGAACCACAGGCGGGCTCAGATGCAGCAGCTCTTACCACCCGCGCCGAGCGCGATGGAGATAGCTTTGTTATCAATGGCGTAAAGCAATTTATTACTTCCGGTAAAAACGCAGACCTCGCCATTGTGTTTGCAGTAACTGATGCCGACGCAGGCAAGCGTGGTATCAGTGCGTTCATCATTCCAACAGACACCAAAGGTTATCAGGTAGCGTCCATTGAAAAGAAAATGGGGCAGCGCGCATCAGACACGTGCCAGATAATTTTTGAAGACTGCAGAATTCCGGCAGACCATCTGCTGGGTGAAGAGGGACAAGGTTATCGCATAGCACTCGGCAACCTTGAGGGTGGGCGCATCGGTATCGCTGCACAATCTGTTGGCATGGCCCGCGCCGCTTACGATCATGCTTTGATCTACGCTCAGGAGAGACAAGCGTTCGGCGCACCGATCATTTCACAACAGGCAGTCGCATTTAAATTAGCCGACATGGCCACATCAATTGATGCAGCAAGGCTAATGGTGCACCGTGCAGCAAATTTGCGCGAACAGGATTTACCGTGCCTGACCGAAGCATCAATGGCCAAGCTCTTTGCCAGCGAAATGGCCGAGCGTGTCTGCTCTGATGCAATACAGATTCACGGTGGCTACGGCTACCTGGCAGACTTTCCGGTTGAGAGGATCGCCCGTGATGTCAGGGTGTGTCAGATATACGAGGGTACATCTGATATTCAACGTCTGGTGATTAGCCGCTCCCTGCAGGCAACGTAAATCGCAGTTGCAGAGTAAATGACGGGCTCCCCGCCGGAGACGGTGAATCAAAGTGCGCCAGATAATTAGCAAAACTACCTCTGGCCGTTTCTATAATGCTGGCAACCTGAACACCAACACTTTGCTTTGCCGACTCATATGTAGCATTTGTTTGATGCACCACACTAGACCCGCATAGGCAGATAGAGTACCTTTTTGCCACTCGCTAGTGGATAGCCGTCGTTGCTGGCCGGAGAAACCTAATATTTAAAGATTTTTGTGCTTCAAACCGGAGAATACCGTTGTCTCTCAACAAATCAGAAACCGCCCACAGGACAGCAGGGCTGGTCTATTGCCTATGGATGTTGGGGGCTCTTTTTGGTATCACTGCCGTTATCGGCGTAATCATCAACCATACAAAGCTCGCCAGCGTCCGTGGCACCCATGCTCACAGCCATTTTATCTGGCAAATAGTTTCTTTCTGGCTGGTTTTTGCAGGCGTTGTTGCCTGCATACTGCTGTGGCCCGGAGAAATGGCGCAGATGATAGCAATGGGTTGTGTTTTCGTCTGGTTGTTCAGCGGTCTGATCGGTTCGTGGCAACTAGCGAGATCACGACAGCTGAATTCATTTGGCCGGAAAAATAGACCGGTACGACGTCCTCACCAAATGCACAATGAAGTATATAATGACGAACAGAATGAAAACGTGGAACAAACACAATGAGTGAAGACAACAATCAACCGATGGCTGTAGAAGTTGAAGAAGGTAAGGACTATTTCTGGTGTTCCTGCGGCAAGAGTGCCAAACAACCATTTTGCGATGGTTCACATAAAGGCAGCGACTTCAAGCCAGTTAAATACACCGCTGAAAAAGATGGGCGAGCATTTTTCTGTGGTTGTAAAAAAACCGGTAACGCACCACTGTGCGACGGTAGTCACAAATCGATCTGACCAAATTCCGAACCTATGGTCCTCTGTAGCAGCAGCACTTGATCGATTGCCACAAACACAATAATACTCGTCCGTGAATTTACGGTTCATTATACTTGCATCCTGCCGTTAAGTACTTCGTTGCTGCTGCAGTTAACGCATTCAAAGTGTTTTACATTCGCTGCCGCAACGCGCTCAGTCGCTGGAAATACGATGATCGAACGCACAACTTCTGTAACAGGGAATGATGCAGGTAATAATAAGTTCGTCAGGCGGTTGGGTTAAGGTAAAGTGTGGTGCCTGCAAAAGGCACCGCACAATTTTAAAGCTCTAATTAAAATTGAATAATCCTGCTGTTCTTTATCAGTAAACCGGAACAGGATAGGCAAAATAGAACAGGGCAACGCAGAACTAACGCACCCACCCGTACTAAATGCCAAGCAGCTCCGGCAAATAGTTTAAGTCTTTTGCCTCGAAGTTGGGCCGCGCCGGCAATCGCTCTGGTCGCTGACCAAAACGATTCACCCATAACACCTTGAATCCAAAAGCCGCCGCTC
The DNA here is from genome assembly GCA_964409445.1 of uncultured Granulosicoccaceae bacterium. GTDB lineage: Bacteria > Pseudomonadota > Gammaproteobacteria > Granulosicoccales > Granulosicoccaceae. The sequence goes on along the minus strand of CAYPDN010000036.1, from coordinate 14,141 downwards.
CCGCAGCATCCCAGGCGTTTGATGACTGGAACAACACCTGCTCAGGCTCAATATCAAACTCCTTTGTCACCAGTTCATAGACCTGAGGGTCAGGTTTAAAAATACGAAGCGTATCAACACTCAGGCTCGAATCCAGTACTTTATCTATACCCGCGCTGCGATTGGCAGACTCAAGCATGCCTGTCGCCCCATTACTTAACACTGCAGTGTTGTAGCCCGCCTGTTTTAACTTCGTCAGCACTGGCAACACTTCATCATAGGTTTTGAGCTCTAAATAGGCGTCCATTAAATCTCCACGCAGAGCATCGTCAGTTATATCGTGAGCATCCAGCGCATAGTCCAGCGCATCACCGGTCACTTGCCAAAAATCTGCAAAGTCACGCATCAAACTCCGCAACCAGGTGTATTCAAGCTGCTTGGTACGCCACATTAAAGAGACCTGGTCGGCATCTTTTCCAAGCCGCGCTTTATGCGCACCAACGGCAGAGTGAACATCAAAAAGGGTTCCGTAAGCGTCAAACACGCACGCTTTAATATTGGATAGTGATTCAGTCATAAACTAACCCTCATGATAATTTAACCGGATCATTTAACCGGGGGAATCGAATAGGTTGCAGTGGCATGAGCGACCATATCGGTGTCGCTTAGATCATTTTTTTCGCCCGTATAATCTACCGCACTATCTGTGGCACTGTATATGGCGACCTCACCAACCACCAGTCGCTTGCCAAATTTCAGCGGTGTCGCGCGAGCTACAATGTCACCAGGTGCCGGTTTGCGCAGAAAATTAATGTTCAGGGATGTTGTTACCGCAAGCTCCACCGCTCCAATGCGACTCATCACCATTGCGTAAATCGCAGCATCGGCCAGCCCCATCATCACGGGTCCCGAAATAGTTCCGCCAGGTCGTAAAAACTTGTCGCTGTAGAGAGCTCGCATCCAGACGCCATCATCGTCAATCGATTGCAATTGCAATCCCATAACCTCGGCAAATGGAAGACGCAGAGATGCAAGCTGCTGGAACTCCTGAACCGTAATTTTGGACATAGATACTTGCCTCCTTCTCAACACCGGGTCTATAGTTTCATACTGGTGGGCTGTGCGGGATAAATGGTCAATACTGCACCAATGTCCAATGCTACAGCGGAGAAAAAAGATGAACGCAAATCCGGAATCGGTACTGGAACTGGTTGTCGATAATCAGGTAGCCACGCTCACACTAAATCGACCAGACAAGTTTAACGCGCTCTCCGAAGAGTTGCTCAGCGAATTGCAGCGTAACTTATCAACCATCGGCAAAGACGAATCGATTGCGGTCGTTATTCTGGCAGCGCGCGGGCGGGCTTTTTGCGCAGGACACGACCTGCGGCAGATGCGCAGCAACCACAGCGAAGAGTATTACCAGTCTCTGTTCAGTCAGTGCTCACAAATGATGCAGACCATAAGAAAAATTCCTCAACCGGTAATAGCCAGCGTCCAGGGACTCGCCACTGCAGCAGGCTGCCAGCTTGTCGCAACCTGTGATCTGGCGCTTGCTGCAAACACTGCACAGTTTGCGGTATCCGGCATCAATCTTGGGCTTTTTTGCAGTACACCCTCTGTTGCGTTGTCACGTAACGTCAATTCAAAGCGATCCCTTGAAATGCTGCTGACTGGCGAATTTATTGATGCTGATACCGCGGTCGAGTACGGTCTCATAAATCACAGCGTCGCACCTGAAGAGCTGAACACATTAACTCGAAACCTCGCCAATAAAATTGCCAACAAACCGAAAAGCGCTCGCAAAGTTGGTAAATCCATGTTTTACGCTCAGCTCCCGAAAAACACGGACGAGGCGTATCAGTATGCAGCCGGTGTGATGGCCACCAATATGATGGACGCTGAAACAGTTGACGCCGTCGACAGTTTTCTAAATAAAAAACGCGTTAGTTCAAGCTAATTGTAAGCTTGCGCCATAGCTCGCGCAGATGACACTATCCAGCCTACAGTCATAACAGCAATGTGCCGCTACCCGGTCTGAGACAACAAATTCACTCTGCACAAAGATGCGGAGGAGACGGGAACGGTGATGAAAAATCAGGATTTAACCTATCTGAACAGTCTGGCAATCAGCTGCCTGGCAACTGGATTGGTCGACACAGCACAACCAGCTTTTGAACTAATTTCAAACGCAGCTCCGGAACATGCCGCAGGTCCAATCGGGCTTGCAAGCGTGGAACTTGCACGCGGCAACTACAACGAAGCGTGCAAAATACTCGAGGACGCATCTACAGAGCTCAAAGGTGACTCTGATCGCACTCGCAAGATCCTTCTGCACGCATTGGTAGCATCCAACAAACTTGACGAAGCTGAAGACTTACGCAGCCACCTGATGGAACTTGATGCAGCAAATGACGACCACGAATATCTGGTCCAGACGCACAAATTCTTTGGCACCGGTGATCCACGTATATTGCGCGGTTAACACCAACGAAAGAGTGTGATCTGGTCTGATCTGTCCGGGTGCGCTACCTGCGGACGGTAATGAAATAGCTGGTATCATACGGTTCTACTGGAATGACGAGCCGTATGAGCAACATCCTCTTCATAGACACACCTGAAAAGCTGCAGAGCTTTGCAAATGAAATTGCATCGCAGGATTGGCTGGCGCTGGACACGGAGTTTCTTCGTGAACGAACCTATCGACCGGAACTGTGTCTGCTGCAAATAGCAACGCCGGAAGTAGTTGCGTGCATTGATCCTCTGGCACTTGAATCTATTGATCCTGTTCTGGATGTCATCTACAAGCCGGATATCATAAAAATTCTACATGCCGCCAGTCAGGATCTCGAGATCTTCTATTGGCTGCGCCGCGAAGTGCCAACCAACCTGTTTGATACACAGATAGCCGCACCTTTGTTGGGGTATCAGGAGCAAATTGGCTATGGCAATCTTGTTGGTGAGGTGCTGGGAGTTAGCTTAAGCAAATCACACTCAAGGGCAGACTGGACTCGACGACCACTGCCTAAGCAGCAAGTACAGTATGCTGCAGATGATGTGATCTACCTTGCCCGCATGTACCCGATCATGCGAGACAAACTAAAACAACTGGATCGCTTGCAGTGGCTCGATGGCGAATGGCAAAACCTCACCAACCCTGACCTCTATGAAAAACCTGCAGACGAAGTATGGAAGCGCTTGCGAGGTATAGACAAACTTAAAGGTGGCAGGCTCTCTGTGGCACAACACCTGGCACAGTGGCGTGAACTTACAGCGCGTGAGCGAAACCTGCCGCGCAACTGGCTCTTGAAAGACGACGTTCTAACAGATCTTTCGAAACAAATGCCACTGACCACAGGTGAGTTAAAACATATACGCGGCCTGAGCGACGGCATGGTTAAAAGTCATGGCAACTCAATCGTAAAAACTATCAATCAGGCAAAAGACAAACCACCCATTCCACCAGACGACAGCAATCGCAAGGTAAAGCTCAGCCCGGATCAGGATGCAGCACTTGATCTGCTGACCGCTGTGGCAAAGATCCATGCGCGAGGGCTTGAAATCAACCCCACCATTCTCGCACCGCGCAAGTCGATCGAAGATCTGATCAAAGGCAACAACGATACAGCTGTGATGCGTGGCTGGCGCGGGCAACTTATCGGCCCGGCTTTACAATCGGTGCTCGCCGGCGAAAGTGGATTGAAGATTGATAACGGCAAAGTGGTTGTCGGCTAAGATAGCCGCCACCGCTGGAAAGCTTCGCCGGACAGTAGCCGGCACGACACACTACTGAAAAACGCAGCGTTACCTTTGAAATCTTCCGGCTAGTTCCATAAACTGCACTGCTTCTTAACCGTATTCGAGCCAGCACAGTGAGCCATAATCTGAGCGACGTTAACATTGTCGCCGAAGACGTTCTCATCACTCCCAGAGAGCTGCACAAAACCGTCCCGTGCCCCGAAGCTGCCAGCGATTTCATTCAGCAGTCGCGCAGAACCATTGAAAACATCCTCGACCGCACAGACCCGCGCCTGCTGGTGGTAGCAGGGCCCTGCTCAATCCACGATATAGACTCGGCCCTTGAATACGCACAGCAACTTAAAACGCTGCACGACAAATACAGCGATACGCTATACATCGTCATGCGCGTCTACTTTGAAAAACCACGCACAACAGTTGGCTGGAAGGGCTTCGTCAACGATCCCGATCTGAACGATTCATTTAACATTGAAAAAGGAATGCGCAGTGCGCGTGAACTTTTAGTAGCCCTCGCTGAACTCGGGCTGCCGGCAGGCACTGAAGCACTTGATCCCATCAGCCCGCAATATCTATCAGATCTGTTCGCATGGACTGCCATTGGCGCACGTACTTCAGAGTCGCAAACACATCGTGAAATGTCGAGCGGGCTCTCTACACCGGTTGGATTTAAAAACGGTACTGACGGTAGTCTGGACATCGCTATAAATGCAATGAAGTCTGCATCGTCAGCTCATCGCTTTCTTGGTATCAACACAGATGGTCAGGTGACACGACTGACTACAGGCGGTAACAAGTTCGGCCACGTTATTCTGCGAGGCGGTTCTGAACCCAACTATGATTCAGTCAGTGTGGCACTTGCCGAAAAAGCACTTACCGATGCCAAACTAACCCCAAGTCTGATCGTCGATTGCAGCCACGCTAACTCACATAAAGATCACACGCTACAACCACTGGTTGCAGACAACGTTGTGAAGCAAATAATTGAGGGCAACCAGTCTATTATCGGACTAATGCTGGAAAGCCATATAAACGATGGCAACCAAAAACTGGGCGATCCACAAGCACTTGAATACGGTGTCTCAATCACCGATGCGTGCATTAACTGGGACACCACAGCAGATCTTCTAGCCAATATGGCGCAGCAACTCCCTGAATCGCTAAACGCACGGGTAAGTTCATGAGCAGAACAAACCAGGATGACTACTTCAGGGATTACATTCGTGCTCGTGTAAGAACTATTCCCGACTGGCCAATAGATGGCGTTCAGTTCAGAGACATCACACCACTTCTGCAAAACCCTGCAACCTTCAGACGACTTGTCGATTGCTTTGTACATCGCTACTACGAAAAAGAATTCGACGTACTCGCCTGCATAGATGCTCGCGGCTTTATCATTGGCGGTGCACTTGCCTATGAACTCAGCACCAGCCTGGTACCTGTTCGCAAGCGTGGCAAATTGCCCTTTGATACGGTAAGTGAATCCTATGAGCTCGAATACGGAACTGCAGAAGTCGAGCTGCACAAAGATGCCGTCAACAAAGGCGATAAAGTCCTGTTGCTGGACGACTTGATTGCAACCGGAGGCACCATGCTGGCCGCAAGCTCACTGATTACCAAACTTGGTGGCGACATTGTTGAAGCTGCAGCTATCATCGATCTGCCGGATATAGGCGGCTCAGCGAAGCTTGCCGACGCTGGTATTAATGTATTCAGTATCTGTGAATTCGAAGGCGAATAACGCAAAGACCTATGGATAAAATCTACAGATGAACAGAACGGAAAACTTTTTTGTCTCCTGGGAAGAACTACACAGAGATACAAGAACACTCGCCAGACAGCTGCTGCCTGCATCCCGGTGGCGAGGTGCAATTGCCATTACCCGTGGTGGCATGATTCCCGCCGCTATCATTGCACGTGAACTGGATATCCGACTGCTGGACACCATTTGCATTAAGACTTACGAGAAGCAGGATAAAGGTCAATCCGAGATTCTTAAAACAGTCGATGCAAAGTTTGGCGACGGTGAAGGATTTCTGCTTATCGACGATCTGGTTGATACAGGCACCACTGCCCGTGCGGTAAAAGCACTGGTACCCAAAGCGCGATTTGTTACCGTCTATGCGAAGCCTGAAGGCAGACGTGAGGTTGATGATTTCATCAAAGAAGTGCCTCAGAACACCTGGATCAATTTTCCATGGGATATGGAGCTCAACTACTCAAGTCCGCTGGTAGATCGTCCGGAAGAAGCTTTTAGCTAAGAAGCTTCTAGTGGGCTGTGGACGATGCGTTCAAGTTGCACCAGCTAGTCTCATTATCGTAAAGGTGATCATCCCGACCACTATCGTCAACAACAGATGACGGGTTTTCCACGCAATCAATATTGCCACGATACTGGCAATAAGCTGTGCGTTAGTAAAAGACAGATGCCATGCACTGTTTTGTATCAGCACCATCGGAGCACTTAACGCACTGAGCACAGCCACGGGTACAAAGCGCAATGCACGTTTGATCGAGGCGGGCAAATCATACCGACCAACCAGAGCCAACACCGGGTAACGCACTCCAAAGGTCACAACCATCATCAAAATTATTAGTACGGCATTTTTCATGATTCCGACATCTCCTGAATGCCACGTTCATTACTCAGCTCTGCCAGATAACCCGCGGCTACACCTGCAATGGATGCTACGATTAATCCGAGGTTGTGCACCATATCCCGCAAAAGCAACGCTACAGCAATCGCAACAACAGCTGCGACCAGCATCGGCATTCGGTCAATCAGTGGTACAACAATACCGATAAATGTCACCACCATCGCGAATTCCAGTCCCCACTCTGACAAGTTTTCAAGACTGCTGCCGGCAACAATTCCGATAGCGGTACAGAGCTGCCAGTTTACATACATTGCAAGTGAGGCCCCAAGGCAGTACCAATGCCGATATTTGTTATCGGGTACTGCTGTGAAACGCTTGATCACAACAGCATAAGATTCATCAGTCAGGAGAAACCCCAGTGGTAGCAACCATCTTTGCGGGAGACCCTTAAAATACGGACCAAGAGATGCCGAATATAGTGCGTGGCGCAAATTCACAAAGAAGGTGGTCATCACAATCACCGCAACACCGACACCCTGCCCGATCAGGGTAGCCGCCACAAACTGGCTGGAACCTGCAAATACAAACAACGACATTGCCATTGTTGCGTATACCGACAAGCCCGCAGCAGTTGCCAGCGCTCCAAACAAAATGCCAAATGGAATTGCACCAACCAGCATTGGCAACATGTCGCGTGCGCCATAGAAAAACACACGCTTTCTGGATTCAGTCATAACCTGGTGAGTGCAGCAGAAATCGAGCAGTCTAGGATAGAGTATTTCGACACCGGTTACACGTACCACACAACACCTTGCGACATTCATTGTGGCACATCTCGGCTACCCAACCGCCCGCAACAAATACTTCACTTATTGCAGTACAATTAGCGCTGAACGTTCTTTATCAGGAAGTTTCCAATGCTGCGGTTCTTTGTCGGCCTGGTTCTGGCTCAGCTGGTTATAGCCGCGCTTGTCTATTTCAGTCCTCTCTCAACTCCGCTTGAGCAGGTCTTATTGATTAGCTTTGTCATCCTACTAATATCGATTGTCACAACGCTGTGGTTCGGTACCGTAGCAAAACATCTGGCAGACAAACGAATCGCGGCATTGAAAGAGCAGTTCGCCAGTGAACGAGAAAAAATCAATGTCACTGCCGAGCGCGCACAAAAAAAATTATTGAAAAGTACGCAGAAGGAAATCGAGTCAGAGCGACGCAAGCAAAGTACCCGTGCGAATTTGAAAATCGGCGGTACAATCGCCGTGGCAGCAGGATTCGGCGTGGTTATGCTGATGTCCCAGTTCTTTACTTTAGGATTACTCAGCCTGACTACCGCTGGCGGTGCTATTGGTGGTTACCTGGCAAGAACCCGTAAGGAGCAACTGGAAGGCCCCGACTACAAAATGATAGAAGGCGTGGAAGTCATTGAGGAGCAACCGAAAAAACTCACAGATCAAACGACTTCAGATGTCGAAATTGCGGGTGAAACAATCGTATCTATTGAACCAGACTCAACAGATTCTAACCATTCAGTTGATTCGGCCAACCCCACAGACAAAAGTTGAGCCGTCATACCTTAAGCTCCGCCGATTAACCCTCGTACCCAATCCATGCCCTCAGGGTAGTCTTTAAGATCAAGCACAAACTCCTGGCCGCGGGCAGCTGACTTTAACATCGCATGACGCCCGTCTTTGTGCCACCGCCTGTGGTCCGAGTGATAGCTCAAAGTACTGTCGCGATTATCAGGATACATCCATAACGGCAATTGCCAATTCGAACGACTGCAGCTAGGAGCGGTCAGACATAGTTCTTGTCGATAATTTTTAAACAAACCAGCGCCTTGTAATTTTGCCGGTAATTTCCGCTGCCCCAGGTCCAAATACCGACGGCTGCGATATATGACATTGTGGCCGCTAAAATCCGCCAGACAATGTGGATGATAACGTGCCCAGCTGTATTGGTTTAAATTGAGAATATTTTCAACTGGTTCAACCGATTGGATCTGCATCCATCCATAGATAACATGCAAGTCAGGCGCGCCGGAAACATAACGCCACACCCTTTTATAAATCTCTACCCGCCTGAACCAACCGAAAAACAAAAACAAGTCTCCCGGTCCGACACCCAGGCTATGCAAATGACTTTGAGCAGCACCGCATTGTCCAAACAGTGGCCGCCAGCCAGGCTCTCTTGGCAAAGACGCACGATCAAGATCCGGGTCAACATGTGCAAGCCTGGTTGCCGGTAGCTTTCCGCGGCTAAGATTCTTCACCAGTTTGGCGAATGATCTGTTGGCATCTGCTGTTTGTATATCGCGATAACGCACCTGCGCGCGTTTATCAGGTATAGGCACAGAAACCATCTGCCCGTCAGGGAATACAGGACTTGCAAATCCACCAGCGCTGCTATCAACGCCTTTGCGACTGAGAATTATCTTCACTGTTGCACGATTCCCGTACTGTCAGTCACCATCTGCAACACTCGTCCAGTCAACACAATCGTTGGCACGCCATAGATACCAGGCAGCGACGGACCGATAGGGTTGCCATATTTCTGATGCAACCTTTAAGTCTTTTGCACTCAACATTTCATTGAGATCATATGCCAGCATGTGCCCCCTGCGAACACCGAGATCAGTTGCCGGAAAAACATCGGCACGGCGCAGATTGAAGATCATCAGCATCTGCACACTCCACTCACCTATACCACGCACCTGAGTCAGACATTTAGTGAGTTCCTTATCAGTCATTTCATCAAGCGTACGATCATCTGGTACTTCCCCGCTGTGGCACTTTTCAGACAAGTCGAGTAACGATGCTGCCTTTGCCCTCGAAAACCCGGTTTCCCTGAGTTGCACCTCACCCAGCTGCAAGAGTTTTTCCGGTTGTAAATCAGAATCGCATTGTTCGATCAATCGGCTGTGAATCGCGGCCGCCGCTTTAGTGGAAATCATCTGATAGGCTATCGCCCGAACCAGCGACTGAAACACGGTCGCACTTTGCTCGCTGCGTACCCTGGTCTTGCCAACCAGGCGAATCAGTCGCTGCATGGTTTTATCAGAATCTCCCAGATACTTTTTCGCAGCAGGCAATTTATAGTGTCGGTCTTTATTTTTGATGGGTTTCACCATTCAGATCGCGGGTCATAGGCGGCTGTAATTCAGAGCATGACAGATTCACCAGCATGCGACGAACACAATTCAGCTACCATTCCTTAATCCCACCGCTACAATTACCACCGACAAACCTCGTGACTTCTACCCTCAACTACGAATACTTCTATCAGGGCAATCACGATCCCGAATTGACTGAATGGTTAAATTCCATTAGCCCACTGGTAGAGGCTCAATCAGATCCGTCACGCCACGGACACTTTCCGAGTTGGCTTTGTGCACTTCATTCATTGCCATCGTGTGCTACCCGCAGCACAGACCTGAACAATAACAGGGTGGCGGCGATCACCGATGCCACCGGCAGCGATCAACAAGAACTGATTCACACAGCGCTAATGAAACTGACACCGTGGCGCAAAGGTCCGTTTGAGATAGATACGCTTTTTATTGATAGCGAATGGCGCTCTTATCTTAAGTGGGATCGCATTAAAGATCACATCTCACCACTTGCTAATCGCAACGTCCTCGATGTTGGCTGTGGCAATGGCTACTATGGTTACCGGATGATAGGCGCCGGTGCAAAGACAGTCGTCGGTGTTGACCCGGGTGAATTGTTTTGCACTCAGTTCGCAGCAATCAACCACTTTGTTAAAGAAACCCGATTAGCCGTGTTACCACTCACCGGTGAAATGGTTTTCGACAACCCCTGGTTGTTCGACACAGTGTTCTCAATGGGTGTCGCCAGTCACCGGCGTAACCCGAAGGAACATTTTGCAGGCTTGCTGTCGTGCCTGAGATCCGGAGGCGAACTGGTGCTTGAGACCCTGGTGATTGAAAGCGAAGTCTCAGAAACACTAATACCGCAGGACCGCTACGCCAACATGCGAAACGTCTGGCAAATTCCAAGCGTTGTTAATTTGATCGAGCAACTATGCGATGCAGGCTTTAAGGCAGTGCGTTGCGTCGACGTTTGCAAAACAACCATCAATGAACAACGAGCGACACCGTGGATGCCGTCGTATTCGCTGCAAAACGCTCTCGATCCCGGCGACCCCTCGCGGACAGTAGAAGGGCACCCGGCACCTGTGCGATGTGTGGTAATCGCACAAAAACCCTGAGTACTTCAAGCGCCATTATCAAGTTCACTGCAAAGCATTCCGCGACGGCACAAAACTTGGCAGCAAATGAAGAGTTTCGCTGAACAGGGACGCTGCACTACCCCTTCAGGTGTGCAATAATGCGCGCCGCATCTTACTCAGCGACAGCTTCATTTTCGCAACTGGAATGTGACGGTATTCTGACAATCTACGATCGCAAGTGCAGATAATGGCTTATCACCGCTAATACGGTCAGCCTGTGTACACGCTGCGAGCAGATAATCCCCGTTTGATTCAAATGAAATACATATACCAGCGTCGAATCAACAACCAACCAGAATCCCGCGTGTTGTAAGGGAGTGGACCCCATGAACCGTGAATTGAACAGAAAAGTACCGAGCGGAATGGACTTCACCTGCAATTCCACCACTTTCCGAAAGGGCGGTCACTGGCAAACCGCCGGGCCGATACTAAACGGCACCAGACGAACGATCAATGATCAGGAGTTTGTCTTCTACGATGACTACTGGATCAGATACTATCAGCCTCCGCTAGAGACACTTGAAGCTAAAAAACACCTCATTGAATCGCTAACGCGCCGCACTTTTCACCATACAGAACATGGCATCAATACTCCGGGCCACCATCTAACCAGCGCACGAGAATTTTACGAACGCGAAACTGATCCGCGAAAAAAGCGTGTTAACGCAGCAATGCTTGCAGGCGCACTGTTTAACAGAGCCACTGATATCTTCCGAGCGATTGTTGACCTGGCCAGTAATGGCGTTGAAGTAAGTAACGACAATGAACTTATGCAAGAGTGCGGACAGTGCTTTAAAGAAGCACTTGAACTCGGTAAACAAGTTAAACACTACAGCGGCCAGGAAGGTATTGATGAATTATGGGGCGAACCATTCCGCGCCTTTTCTGTGCCGATAGAAACTTTTTACGAATCCAGATTTATAAAAATTGCGCAGGCAATGCAAAACATAGACGCTATTGCAGAAAGTCTTAAAGACGTGTTAAGTCCTCTATCTACATTTGACGGCTCAAGCGACTTCATCGACCACTTCGCAACTGCTGCCAAGTACGAATGTGAAACCATGCGAAGTGATGCAAGTGCCAACTTTATGGTATGGCCACAGTTTGTATCTGCCGGTGAAGAGTTACTCGAGTATACCGGCCATCCCTATAGTGACCCGGCTATGCCAGCATGGCTGCACAGCACTGGCTTAAAACTGGTGTACGATTGCAAAAGCCTGATTGAATGGGTTGCACTGGCAAGAGTACCGATGCCCGTCAGCACCGAGTTGTTCAATAAATCCTGTGCCGAATTTAGCAAGGCAGCTCTCAGCATCCGACGCCCAAAACAACAAAGCCTGTAGCACTGACTGTTATTCTGGCTCTATGGTTGGTGTGCAAAAAATGCAGTTGCTCAAAACTGACGACGGCAGCTGTACCGTGGTTCATTCCGATCATCAGGAAACTTACCATTCAAAGTTTGGCGCGCTGACAGAATCAGATCTTGTCTATCTGCGTAATTCTGGTGTGCACCAAAGACTTGCACATCAACAGCCGACAGCAATACTGGAAATTGGTTTCGGCACCGGCTTTAACTTTGTGCATACTGCGCAGCACGCCATTGCCAGTGATTGCCCGCTTAGTTACACAGCCTATGAAATTGCACCACTAAGCAAATGCATCTCGCTGCAGTTGCTGAGTCACAATGCACCCGAAAATCCAGAGCTGTGCAAATTTACCGCTAACACTATCGACCGTATTGCAACAGATGAACGCGAAGTGATGGCGTCATTCGACGAGCAAACGGATCTACGCCTGCTCTTTGCAGATGCAGCATCCCAGAGTTTTTCGGCAGACACTTTTGATGCAATCTACCTCGATGCTTTCAGCGCAAAAAACAACCCGGAGCTCTGGTGTACCAGTTTTCTTGAAAAACTGCGATCTGCAGCCAAACCACATGCCAGGCTGGCCACTTATTGCGTCAATGGCAGATTTCGCGCAGCTCTGACTGATGCCGGTTTTGAATGGCGGAAATTGCCAGGGCCAAAGGGCAAGCGAGAAGTCCTTGTCGCCACCCTGGCAGGTCGAAAGTCACCCTCCGCGAAATAAAAAGACGGGAGAATCGTCGAAACACTCAAATTCTGATACGCCAGACAGAAAATTGACATTTATTTCAATTGAATACACATTCTTATCTGTTCAGCCCACTCTTGCGAGTTTATAGTGGCCGCCCCAAGACGCTTGGAATGGGCGCAGTGCTTGCAAATATCTTAAGCTTGGGAAGAGAAATCAGGTCATCAGACAGCTTATCTGGCAATATAATTTTCGGTGCAGGTATACCTTTGCCACAGCCCCGAACACGCTTGCAAACGCGCAGAATTCCCACAACACACAGTTTTAATTTTTACGGATCTCTATAAATGAAAGTTACGGTTTACGGATCGGGCTACGTCGGACTGGTGACAGGCTCACTGCTCGCAGATGTCGGCAACGATGTTCTCTGCGTTGATATCGACGAAACCAAAGTTGCGAATTTAAAGAAAGGCATCATTCCAATTCACGAACCGGGTCTTGACGAGGTGATCATTCGCAACGTCGAAATTGGCCGATTGAATTTCACCACCGATATGGATCAGGCGGTAGCACATAGTGAGATGCAGTTTATCGCGGTTGGTACACCACCTGACGAGGACGGATCTGCAGACCTTAAACATGTACTGGCAGTAGCACAAACCATCGCAGAGCGCATGCAGGAGCGCAAGCTGGTTGTAACAAAATCCACTGTTCCTGTGGGAACATCAGATCGAGTTGCTGCAAAGATGAAGGAAGTTCTCGCAAAACGAGGAGAGAATATTCCCTACACCACTATCTCTAATCCGGAGTTCCTGAAAGAAGGGGCTGCCATTGAGGACTTCCGTAAACCTGATCGCATTGTTGTTGGCACGCAGGATCCACATGCAATTGAGCAGATGCGCAAGCTATACGCACCGTTCTGCCGTAATCATGACCGATTGATTTTCATGGATATCCGTTCATCAGAACTGACGAAGTATGCCGCAAATTCAATGCTGGCTACAAAAATCAGCTTCATGAACGAACTTTCAAATCTTGCCGATTCACTGGGTGCTGATATTGAAAGTGTTCGTATCGGTATCGGTTCAGATCCTCGCATCGGTTACAGCTTTATTTATCCAGGATGCGGCTACGGCGGATCATGCTTTCCCAAAGATGTAAAAGCGTTGATCGCAACCGCGAAAGAAGTAGGTTATGACGCAGAGCTTCTCGAATCAGTGGAAGCGGTTAACGAACGCCAAAAAAGCATTCTTCCAGACAAGATCAATAAACACTTCGGTGCTGATCTGTCCGGTAAAACATTTGCCGTGTGGGGACTTTCGTTTAAGCCCAACACAGATGATATGCGTGAAGCTCCCAGCCGTGTACTGATGAACGCACTGTGGAGTCAGGGCGCGACAGTACAAGCTTATGATCCGGTTGCGATGGATGAGGCAAAGCATTTGTACCCGGACCACGCAGGGCTAAAGCTGTCAGAAACAGCGATGGAAGCCGTTGAAGGTGCAGACG
>CAYPDN010000035.1:0-18591 GCA_964409445.1 uncultured Granulosicoccaceae bacterium | reverse complement strand
CGCGGTATTATTTTATCTGGCGGACCGGAATCAGTTGCTGCAGAAACGCGCCACCCCGTGCATGACATTGTATTTGATCTAAATATACCGGTGCTGGGTATCTGTTACGGCATGCAGGCTATGGCAGCACACTTTGGTGGAGAAGTCGCACCACATAGTAAAAGTGAATTTGGATACGCCACTGTTCGTGCACGTGGTCACTCGAAACTCCTGCAGGATATTCAGGATCACGTTAACGATGAAGGACATGGTTTGCTTGATGTCTGGATGAGTCATGGCGACCGGGTTGAGTCGCTGCCCGAAGGTTTTAAACTTATAGCCAGTACAGACAGTGCGCCCATCGCGGGCTTTGCAGATGAAGATCGCGGGCTCTATGCACTGCAGTTTCATGTTGAAGTAACTCACACTAAGCAGGGGTCGGAAATTATCCAGCGCTTTGTGGCCGACATCTGCGACTGCAATACCGACTGGCAATCGGCCAATATTGCAGAGGCTTCAATTCAGTCAGTAAAAGAAACTGTCGGTACAGATTCAGTTTTGCTGGGTCTTTCAGGTGGCGTTGATTCTTCGGTGGTTGCTGCCATGTTGCACAAGGCCATAGGTGAACAGCTGATCTGTGTATTTGTAGACAATGGCCTGTTGCGTCTCAGTGAAGGGGATCAGGTGATGCAGACATTTGCACAGTCACTTGGTGTGCGTGTTATCAGAGTGGATGCGGAACAGGAATTTCTTGATGCTTTGAGTGGAGTGGATGATCCGGAAAAAAAACGCAAAGTGATCGGCGGCCTTTTTATCGAAATATTTGAGCGTGAAGCTCGCAAACTTAAAGATGTTAAATGGCTGGCGCAGGGAACGATCTACCCTGATGTAATAGAGTCTGCCGGCAGTGCTACCGGTAAAGCACATGTGATTAAGTCTCATCACAATGTCGGTGGCTTGCCAGATGATATGGAACTCAAGCTGGTGGAACCGTTGCGCGAGTTATTTAAAGATGAAGTGCGTAAGGTCGGTCGCGAACTTGGCCTGCCTGACGTAATGATTGACCGGCATCCGTTTCCGGGGCCCGGACTTGGGGTCAGAATACTTGGTGAGGTAAAAAAAGAGTTTGCCGATACACTGCGACTTGCCGATGACATTTTTATAAGTGAGTTGCGATCGCACGATTTGTATCAACAAGTGTCACAGGCGTTCGCTGTGTTCCTGCCAGTAAAATCAGTAGGTGTCACCGGAGACGGTCGACGCTATGCACACGTAATCAGTTTGCGTGCTGTAGAGACCACAGACTTCATGACTGCAAACTGGGCGCGCTTGCCACATGACTTCCTCGATCTGGTATCAAGAAGAATTATTAACGAAATTGAAGATGTTGCGCGTGTGGTTTACGACATATCCGGAAAACCACCTGCGACTATCGAATGGGAGTAGGTTGCAGCTGCCAATTTTTACGGCCGATTTATTAAGACCGTTATATTAAGAGTGGGTAATATTTTCTTCCTGATGCAAAAACTAATCAATTTTTAACCTTGCCTTGTGCAGATACAAGGCAAACTAGGTCTGTTCGAGGCCTGTGTGTGGGTGTCGGCGGTTGTCATAACAATTATAAAAAGAGATCAACCAGGGTGACTGGGCAATGCGACTACCTGCGCTGCAGATAACGGAAAAATAAAAAACCTGCATCGCACCCGAATATTCTTCTTTTGCTGCATATATCCGGGATGTTTTACATCGGTACATCGATTGCTTGCACTTTTTTGTTCATTTTTTCAATTGTTCGACTATAAGTTATCTGTTGATAACTAAAACAGTGCTTTTTTGCGAATAAAGAAGCGGCTACAGCTACCCAGACGTCACCTGGTGACTATGGGCGAACAATATAAAAATTAACAGTCGGGAAATAACAAAATGACATTCAATAAATCCCTCGTTGCTACGCTCTTAAGCGCTGCCATATGCCTTCCGGCAATGGCTGACACCGATGGCTTTGCCAAGCGTTTCTACGTTGGTATATCGGCTGGTGTGTCTGAACTGGAGCCTGAGTCACAGGTGCCGGAATTTTTCGTCGAAGACGACACAGACACTGCTGGTAAAGTCTTCCTTGGCTATGATTTCAGCCCACGTTTTGCAGCTGAGCTTTCAATAGCCGATTTGGGTGAGGCGGTAATCGGGCCGGATGCCGTTGGTGCAATTAGCTACGATGTCGTAGAGCTTATGGGTCTTTATCGCTTGTTTGACAAAGATCGTCGGGGTTTCGGTGCTTTCGCCAAGCTGGGCTTCGGTGGGTTAGATAACGAAAGTGAACTTAACTTCACTCGTGATAACGATATTCACCTCAGTGGTGGACTGGGTATTGAGTGGGCACACAGGATTGGATTAGCGATTCGTGGTGAAGTGGAAGCATTTGACAGAGACGCAATGCTGGCGACCATCGGTGTGTTATGGAGATTCGGTGGAGGCAGTAGTAGTAAAAGTTCTGATGATGACGGACTGTTTTCCAAAGGCACCGGAGCGGTCGGTGGCCTGCTCGGCGGTGCTGATACTGACCTGCCAACTGTCGACGATGACGACAACGATGGTGTGCCAAACAGTCTTGACGACTGCGCCGGCACAGAACCCGGTGCACCTGTAAGTGCTACTGGTTGTCCGATGTTCGGTGGCGTACTTGAGGGCGTGCAGTTCGAAAGCGGTTCAGATAAGTTGGTTGATGCAGCGCAAGTTGTGTTAAACGGTGCCGCAGATGTGTTGTTGAAAGATCCGAACCTGAAGGTTGAGGTTCAGGCGCACACTGACAGCCAGGGTTCTGAGGATTTCAACATAGAGCTCTCCAAGAAGCGCGCACTGGCAACAGTTCGTTACCTGATGCTTCGCGGTGTTCCTTCTGAGCAAATGACGGCTCGCGCTTTTGGCGAATCAAAGCCAATTGCTGACAATGCAACAGCCGCTGGCAGGTCTACTAACCGACGCGTCGAGTTTCATGTGATCGAGCGTTAATCTGCATAAGGTTACAACTGCCAGCCGCAGTTGATACACTTGAGAGCCGCTTTCCGGTCTAACCGGGAGCGGCTTTTTTATTTCCTCGGGATTAAAGACGATGAATCTTTACAATGCGGGCCGTACCAGAGGCCAGGCTGCTGGCCAGGTGCCAGCTCCCATCGCCTTAGCGCTACCCATCGCTTTAGCGGTCATGATGGTGGGCTGTGTTACGACACCGGCTGACAATAGGGAACAAAGTGAGCTGATAGCCGAAAGGCTGGATGCCTATGTCCTGGAAGAGGGGACTGTGAGGCATGATGTTACCGACGAGAACGTCGCCAGGTTGTGGCAGGAGTTCAATATTATGCGTCGCAGCGGCAATTTCCCTGAAGCCAAAGCAAAGATTGAACAGGCAATCGCTATAGCTCCTCGCGATCCGGCACTTTGGAGTAGTGCAGCGGAGCTCGAGTTAGAGGAAAGCTCGCACCTGCGTGCCGAAAATTATGCGGCAAAATCAAATTTTCTCGCGAATGTCGGCAATCGGCCGTTGCGCTACCGCAACTGGTTGATCATTCAAAGGGCGCGGGAAGGCAGAGGAGATTTGCTTGGGGCCAGAGAAGCGGAGATAGAGTCTTCCAAGTTTACTAATAACTAGATAGGTAATTGGGTTTCAATCAGCTGCGCCGGTGAGTTTGCTGTAAACCCGACCATTATCGCTGGCGATGAAAACTCTGTAGCATGGGTGGCTTATGCTCTGCGCCAACTCAAATTTCGTTGTTAAATAACCCGGCGCTATTAAAAAACCTGGCAGTTAATGACAGATATTGAACCCGACAAGTCAGTGTTCGACGCCGGTCCTGAAACCGTTGCTGACATTCTCGGCAATCACGGTCCTTTTGCAGATTCAAAACCTGGATTTCGCGAGCGCGCGCAACAACAGTCACTGGCAATGGCGATTGATAAATGCATTGCCGAAGAGAACATCCTGGTCGCGGAGGCCGGCACGGGTGTCGGCAAAACGTTTGCCTATCTGGTACCCGCGTTAACCTGTGGTAAACGGGTTATTGTATCTACAGGTACCAGGCATCTGCAGGATCAGCTTTTTCACACCGACTTACCCGTTGTGCGTCAGGCGCTTCGGCGCAGCCCGAAAGTGGCGTTGCTCAAAGGTCGAGCAAACTACCTGTGTCTGCGCAGACTTGAAAAGGCACTACACAACCCGGCTTTTCGTGAACCGAAGCTGGCAAGGCAACTGGATCTTATTCGCAACTGGGCGGAGCAGACAAACACCGGTGATACCTCCGAAGTACTGGATGTGCCCGAGTCTTCACCAGTCTGGTCGTACGTGACCTCAAGCGATGATTTTTGCAGGGACCATGAACCAGATGATCTGGCTGGATGCTTCGTTAGTAAAGCACGCAAGCGCGCAATGGAGGCCGACATTGTCGTCGTTAACCATCACCTGTTCTGTGCAGACCTTGCGTTAAAAGAGGGATCATTTGGAGAAATCCTGCCGGACAGCGAAGTTATCATTATTGATGAGGCACATCAGTTGCCGGAGACCGCAGCGCTTTTTTTCGGGCAGCGTTTGAGTAGCAGACAATTGTTTGATCTGGCTCGCGACAGCCATACCGAATACTTAAGTGAAGCACCTGATGTCAGTGAAATACGCGACCGTGCGGCAACGCTTGAAAAGGCGACCCGTGATTTCAGGCTATCCCTGGGGCTGGAACAACAACGTGAAGCGTGGGCTAAAGTTCATGAACAAACGGGTGTGACACCAGCGCTTGATCATTTGCGAGAGTCGCTGGAACTGTTGTTTGAACCGCTTGATGCTGCATCGTCACGCGGTAAAGGGCTTGATAGCTGTAAGCGTCGGTGCCTTGCTCATCTGGAAGTGCTGGAGGCGTTTACCGACAACAGAGACGAGCAGTACATACACTGGTTTGAAACCTATCGTACAGGTTTCAGTCTGAACCTAACTCCGCAAAACGTTGCCAAGCCGTTTTCAAATGCATTGTCGCAGTTAAAGTGTTCATGGATATTTACATCGGCAACACTGGCGGTGAAAGGCAGCTTTGAACACTTTGAAGCGCAGTTAGGTATCGAAGAAACCAATGAGCTTCAGGTTGACAGCCCTTTTGATTATAAAAAAAATGCCATGTTGTACCTGCCCGCAAACATGCCGGAGCCGAAGTCTCCTGTCTTTGATGAGGCGGTGTTGGCTGTAGCGGAGCACGTCGTCAATGCCAGTGAGGGACGTTGCTTTGTGCTCTTTACGAGTTACCGTGCGTTGGAGAGTGCGGCGACTGCAATGCGGGCGAATTGTCGTTATCCGGTGCTGGTGCAAGGGCAAATGCCGAAACGCGAGCTGGTCGAAGCGTTTCAATCTTTGGGCAATGCGGTATTGCTTGGCACCAATAGTTTCTGGGAAGGTGTTGATGTGCGTGGCGAAGCGTTGTCATGCGTCATAATTGACAAGCTGCCGTTCGCATCTCCGGGTGATCCGGTTCTGCAGGCGCGAATTCAGGGGCTGCAACAAAACGGTATTAATGCATTTATGGATTTTCAATTGCCAAAAGCGGTGCTTGCCTTAAAGCAGGGTGTTGGCAGGCTGATCCGCGATGTCGATGATCGAGGTGTGCTGGTAATTTGCGATCCGCGCCTGCAAACGAAAGCCTATGGCAACACATTTCTTGAGAGCTTGCCCAGCATGCGAATTGTGCAGCGGCCCGATAGTGTCGACAATTTTTTTGCCGCAAACATCGAGCCCATAGATAACCAGTAAATGACGACTCAAACCCTCGTAAGAAAAAAGTTGAACTGGCTGCAATGAAAAATATTGTTGCTCTCGATACTTCGACAGAAGCGTGTTCCGTTGCATTGCAGTGTAATGGTAATGCGATATTTCGTTATCGTGTCGAACCACGCATGCATGCCAAATTGCTATTACCCATGTTGAATGAGTTGTTAGAAGAAGCTGGTATTTCCGCGCGCCAAATTGATGGGGTGGCGTTTGGCCGCGGGCCTGGTGCATTTACGGGTGTCAGAATCGGCACTGCGGCAGCTCAGGCTATTGCGCTTGGGGGAGATCTGCCGGTCGCACCTGTTTCTACACTGGCATCGATTGCTCACCGTTGCTACCGTGAACATGGCAATCACAAAGTTGCTGCTGCAATCGATGCGCGTATGGGTGAAATCTACTGGGGCGCGTATGAGGTAACTGCCAATGCTACTGTTACGTTGCTGGGTGATGAGCGCGTCTGTTTGCCATCGGAAGCGGACCTTTTGAATGTGGACTGGTGTGCTGCAGGTACCGGCTGGGGTACGTATGAAAAAGACCTTCTGCAATCCACTGGTGCCTCTGTCACTGATGGCGTCGATCCTTTTCCACATGCATTAGACATTCTGTTAATTGGCAGCGAGCAACTCCAATGCGGGGACGGGGTAGCGCCCGAGAATGCACTGCCTGTCTACTTACGTGATAATGTCGCACTAACCGAGAAAGAGCGGTCCGAAAAGGCGCGTGTTTAAAAGGCCCGAACTTAAAAGTAATCTGGCGAACAATCAACCGTAGAGGCTCACAATGATAGATTCAGCTTTGATAAATCAGACGGAAGCAGAAACTTTCCAGCGCGACGGTGTGGTTCTGATCAAAGGATTATTTAAAGACTGGGTCGAACCGCTGCGTGCCGGTATCGCGCACAATATGAAAGAGCCCGGCGATTACGGCAAGAACTATACAAAAGAGGGGCAGAGCGGTCAGTTCTTTGGTGACTACTGCAACTGGCAACGAATTCCCGAGTATCACGATTTCTTTTTCAGTTCACCCGCGGCTGCGATCACTGCACAGTTGCTGGGTTCGGATACAGTGCGAATCTTTCATGAGCACGTTTTGGTAAAGGAACCCGGCACTGCACAAAAAACACCGTGGCATCATGATCAACCGTACTATTGCGTTAACGGATCCAAAGTATGCAGTTTATGGATACCGCTTGATCCCGTTGATCAGTCGGTATGTCCTGAGTTTATTGCGGGCTCCCATCAATGGGGCAAGTGGTTTGTGCCTACCAAGTTTACCGGTGATTCGTATGTTCGCGACGGCGACAACATGGTTGCAATGCCGGACATCGATTCTGAAAGAGACAAGTACGATATAAAATCGTGGCAACTCGAACCAGGCGATTGCATTGCTTTTCACTTTTTGACTGTGCATGGTGCACCGGAAAATTTGTCATCGCAAAGAAGGCGTGCATTCTCTGCAAGACTGATGGGTGATGATGCAACGTTTGTTATTCGCGGCGGCGAGATGTCGCCACCGTTTCCAGGTCTTGAAAAAAGGTTAGAGCCCGGTATGCCTATGGACACCGAAGAGTTTCCGGTGATTTATTCCTGATTTTCTATATCTCGGTTTTAAAAGCAGTACCTTGCAGACAGCAGGGGCGGTTATGGACTAGTACCGACCAACCTGGTTTCGCTGTTAACCCAGCCTTACAACGACCTTTACAATCAAATAACAAAACAAAAATATTAATATTGCGGCGCGAGTATACCGAATGATTGCTGGTAGGTATTTTTTTAACTTGGATCTGCGCTTGCGTTTTGTCATATGTCGTGGCCTCCTGGCTCCTATGATTTAGTATCAGCCTGGCTAAGAAATAAACGCCAGGACGAAGCAACCGGTGTGATGGCTGCTATCAGTAACAAAACCACCACTGACAGAAACAATAAAAAGACTAATATCTTCACTAGTTTTGCAGTCGAAAAGGTCGTGGTAGTGGAGGCAATCGAAGCACCGGAAATACCAGTCGAGTTTCGGCTGCTTCGACGTCTGCGCCTTCGACGCCGCCTTCGGTTCAGCTTATTGTTATCAACGGGCTCAGGTTTCAATGTAAGCCATCATCCATGATTGAAATACGGCGGTTATGTAAACCTGAGTTTAGCTTATTTCTGTCCCTGATTTTGAGCAGCATGTCGCTTGTAACGTGTTATTTCCAGCGCTCCCGCCTTAGGAGCTTGCCGATAATTTGATCTGTTCAGTCGAATGAATTTTACTGTCTGGCCATTCGCTGATTTCTTGTATCTGTTTTGTTGCATCTCCTTACTTATTACGTCTAGCCACAGATGGCCATTACCCGGGTAGCGAATTCAGGATCTGAGAGAAAGTAATATTTTTCTTTTTGCTTGCGGAAATTTTTCAATCGCGTAGCGCAGCATTGTTCGCGGCATTGTCGGTGCGTGCCTGTGAAGGAATTCCTCCAGTCTTTTGGTGTCACGCTTGCCGGCCTCGCGAAGCATCCAGCCTGATACCTTGTGCATCAGATCTTCCTTGTCGCCTAACAGTGCGTAAGCGTAGCGATAGGTATCGTCAAGATCGTTTTGTCGGATGTGGTAGAACGTCGACATCATGGCGATTCGTCGGCTCCACAGGACTTTTGCGCTAAGCAGTTTATCTACCGTTGTGCGGTTTTTGTCGTGGTGCCATGCACCGATAATCTGATAGGCGGAGGAGTCAACCAGATCCCAGTTGTTTATGTGCTGTTTGTTTTTGAGGTAGGCAGTGACTGTACGCTTCTGATCTTTTTCACAAGCGCGTTGGTAATAATCTACCATCGCAAACAGTGCAAACAGCCGTACTTCGTGCCACTCGCTGTGCAATATTTCGACGATTTCTTCGAGTGCCAGTTTGTCGCGGTTTTGTTTTACCGTTTCTCTGAGTATTGGTACGCGAAGGCCGATAAATTTATCACCTTCACCGTACTCTCCAGGACCGGTTTTGAAGAATGACTTTGAGTGTTCGGCTACTTTAGTATCGCCTTTGGCTATCAGCGACATTTCAATTGTTCGCACAGCTGATGGCACAGCTCACTAGAGACCCAGTAGTTCGAAGTAATGTTCTTTAGAAAAGCCCACCAATGAATTTTTGCCACTAACCAATACCGGCCGCTTGATCATGGCCGGGTGTTTTGCTAATAACTCTGCGACATTGCTTTCATTTGTTGCAGCTTTTGATTTGTCGTCCAGCTGACGCCATGTAGTACCGCGTTTATTTAGCACGGTTTCCCAACCGTGCACCTTAACCCAGGCTGAGATTAGTTCTTTGTCGGTACCATCTGTTCGGTAGTCGTGAAACGTATACTCAACATTGTGTTGGTCTAAAAACTTGCGAGCCTTCTTAATGGTGTCACAGTTTTTAATACCGTATAGAGTAGTAGCCATAGCTCTGCCCGGGTTTCATGTGTGTTCTGATGCTTAGTCGACGGTTCGAAGTAATTCGTTAATACCAACTTTGCTACGTGTTTTTTCATCTACTTTTTTAACGATAACAGCGCAGTAGAGGCTATATTTGCCGTTGGCAGCTGGCAGATTGCCGGAGACTACAACCGAGCCCGCCGGTACGCGGCCATAAATTACTTCGTCGTTCTCGCGATCATAGATGCGAGTGCTTTGACCGATGTATACACCCATTGAAATTACGGCACCTTCTTCAACTATTACACCCTCGACGACTTCTGAACGCGCACCAATGAAGCAGTTGTCTTCAATGATGGTAGGTGCTGCCTGCAGTGGTTCCAGTACACCGCCAATTCCAACGCCACCTGACAGATGCACGTTCTTACCGATCTGTGCACAAGAGCCGACTGTTGCCCAGGTGTCGACCATTGTGCCGCTGTCAACGTATGCTCCAATATTGACGTAGGACGGCATCAGTACTGTGTCACTGGCAATAAATGAGCCTTTGCGGGCAACCGCAGGTGGTACGACTCGCACACCGGAGTCTGCGAATTGCTGTGCAGAGTAGTGCGTGAACTTGCTGTCTACTTTGTCGTAAAACTGAGTGAAGCCTCCAGCCGGCATCGGTTCGTTGTCTCGAATTCGAAATGACAGCAGTACCGCTTTTTTCAGCCATTCGTTGACTTTCCAGTCACCGACACCGCGTTGTTCGGCGACTCTTTCTTTGCCGTTGTCGATTAGCTCAATTGCTTGCTCTACTGCTTTTTTAGTATCAGCATCAACGCTTGATGGCGAGATATCAGCGCGCCGTTCAAAGGCTTCGTTGATGATATTTTCTAAGTCAGACATTCTTTGTCTCCGATGGACAAGTAGTTGTTAAATTATTGTTTAGCGGCCTGCTAGTGTACTGTGACCTTCAAAGTGTGCGAATGAGAGTTTATCATTTGGTTCACAACAAGGCGCAGCTCGAAGGTAATGGTTTCCCCCTTTTCAAGAGTTGCAACGCAGGTGTGGGCCAAAGGATGAACTCCCGCAGGGGCGATTAATCAAAGTGCTGCGTCAATGGTTAAAAAGCACTTAATTCTCGATTATATACATGAATTTGTGAAGAATAATGGGCACTTTGATTGATCGACTCATTTGTACAGTTTGAAGGTCACAGTACACTAGCTGCCGCGGTAGGTGGAGTATCCGAAGGGCGAAAGTAGCAGTGGCACGTGATAGTGCTGATCAGTATGACCGATGCCAAACCTGATCACTACTACATCCAGAAACAAAATTGTTGAATCGTCGGCGGCACCAGAATTAGAACGAAAATAGTCACCGGCATGGAAGTGCAGCTCATAGGTTCCAGCCTTCAGCTGACCCGCTTCGATCAGGGGCTTGTCGGTGCGCCCGTCTGCGTTCGTGACACAGGTGAGTGCAGGTACTGACTGGTCGCCGCCCTCAAATAATTCTATTTTAACGTTGGCTGCAGGCTTGCCCGCGCTGGTGTCGAGAATATGGGTGGAGAGGCCTGCCATGCGTTTCCAGGTAGAGTGGTGAATAAACGAGTGGCAGTATAAACCTAAGTGTTGTCAGCTTCAGCGGTTTTGGCGATGCTTGCAAAAGGGAATGATGACTTTGTTTGGAAGGCCTGGGGTGCAGAATCTCTATTGGGATTGCTGACACGGGTGGGGCTGAGCGTTCAGCCGGGAGATTTTTCGATCATCAGGTGGCTTGTTGTGCTGGCCACACCGCACTGACAGAACACACCACCGATGCTGGCGGTGTGTTCGATGACTTATTATGAATGAAAGTGTCGGGCTTTCATGCCGCCCGAGGCGGGCAGGTAGATCTTAGATCTGCAAACGCTAGAATTCGTTACTGGCGTAACTGCTTAAGCTTGCCAGTATCTGCGCTTCTCTTTGTGCCTGCCTGGGTCTCTGGTACTGGTACGTCTGGATCGCATGGGCATCATGACTGTAGATGTCTTTTCTGAAATTGATTTTCCCCGACTCATCCACCCAGCTGGTCTGATAAGTCATGTGTACCGGGAGGGCTGCGTTCAGGTTAATGGTTTTGCTCCTGCCTGACTCCAGAATTGAGTCAACACGGCTCGGGTCGTGTCCATCGTGTGCCAATATTGTTTTAGCCAGATGGTGCGGATCTTCAAGTCTGACGCACCCATGGCTGTACGCGCGGCTTGTTTTTTCGAACAGGCTTTTGGCGTTGGTGTCGTGAAGATAAATGCTGTACTGATTTGGCAGCATGAACTTTACGCTGCCCAGTGCGTTGTTTTCTCCAGGTAGTTGTTGCAGACGGTAACGGGATATAAAGTATGACGACTCCAGTTCACCTGCAGACAAACTTGAAATAGGGGTGGAGCTTTTGTCTGCTAATGACACAGCAACAAAATTTTTGTTTTCGAGGTAGCCCGGGTTTGCTCTTTCTTTCGGCAGCAATTCATTTTTGGTGATACTGACTGGCACATGCCACGAAGGATTAAATACCAGGTGTTCCATCTGGTCTGAAAAAATTGGCGTTCGGTGTTCCGGCTTGCCAACTACCACATTCATATGTAGCGAGCTATAACCGTCCAGTACCACATCCAACTCGAAGCCTGCGGTATTGACGGTCAGATGGCTGTTACCCAAATCACCTGGCAACCAGCGCCAGCGATCAAGGTTAACTTCAATTTGTGCGATTCGATGTTCTATCGGAACGTTAAGTTCCTTCAGTGTGTTCCCACCGAGCAGACCGTCTGCTTCTAGTCCGTGGCGCTGTTGGAACGTTTTTACTCCTTCCTCAAGCAACCAATCGTATTGGTCGGGTGCTGACGCGTAGTTATCAGTTAGATCACCAGACTGCATCAGGCGAGTGCGCAATTGTGCGACTCGAGGGCCACGCATGCCTGGCTTCAGCGTTGGACCTGAGTCTACCGTCTGAAAACCGCCTTCAGCGAAAAGCCTGTGATGATCTTGCAGTGCTACCAGCAACCCTGTGTAGCGGTGGTGCAGTGGCTGCAGATTGTCGATCGTTTGCCGGAATGATGCATCGCCACGGAAAAAGTTCATCACGTAGTTATGAACGTTTGTTTTGGCTTGCTTAAGAAACCAGCCACCGTCATCGCCAGGTTTTTCGCCGCTCTGGCCGTTGGCAAGATTGTCGAAGTACTCGTACAGTGAATCGGTTAAGAGTATTTCCAGTCGTGATGCAGTCTGTGGTTCCTGCAGGTGCAACCAGCTATTCAGTACTTTTGTATAGTAGTGAGACGGATGCAGGCCCAACAGTGATGAGTTATCCAGTTTCCTCAGTACAGCGCGGGTTGTGTTAGTGTATTGACCGTCGATTGACCAAACAGGTATGTAGTTGCGCTCTGCGTAAATGCGTTGGAGTTTGTCTTTGTGGCGAAGAGGGATTCCGTCGATAGAGCGTTTTCCACTTTGCAGAAACGATCGTACATTGTCATCAGGAATGCGGGCAGCAATTGCGCTCCCGGCCATGGCAAACATTGAGCTGCTGCTCAGCGCCAAAGCTATAGAATTTTTCAGAAATGCTCTTCGTTCAAAGTTTGTCATGGTTCACGTATTCACTAAGCGTCAATTTTTAACCGCTTACAAAAGTTTGAGCGGTTATCGGCTTAATGCCGGTTTCTTTAGCGAACACCTGCCCGACATTGCTAATGTCGGTATTCAAGACATGTAAGAAACATGTTGTTTTTTAAAGCTAAGCCTAAGTTGAATTCATGATAGGAATGGTCGATAAAACGGACGCACTGACTGCGTTTAATGACTCAATTCGCATTTTTCGAACAGAGCGGTGTACTCGGTATGGTTGCGGTAACAAACAATTCAAACTGACGAAAAATCTGCAGATTCTGCAGCGGCGTGGTTGTAAATCTGTTTTAAGTTTTGGTGGTTTGTGGTCAAACCATTTGCACGCGCTGTCAGTGGCTTGTGAGGTACTTGGTTTATCTGCGGTGGCTGTCGTGCGTGGTGAAGAGTTACCAGGTAGTGCTCTATTAAACGACGCTATTAAGCATGGAATGCAGGTGCATTACGTATCGCGAGGCGAGTATCGCAGGCGACAAGATATGATCTACGTCAGGCAACTCATGAATCAGTTGAATTGTGATTGCTGGCTGCCGGAGGGTGGCTCGAATGATCTTGCGGTGGAAGGCTGCAAGGCAATAGTTGAATACATAAATGAGTATGTCGATCAGCCACCGTCACAATTTGCATTAGCAGTTGGAACTGGTGCGACGATGGCAGGAATTATAAATGCGTCTGAAGCCAGCCAGCAGGTGACTGGTGTGCCGGTGGTGCAGGATGATCGATTGCGAAATCGCATTGGCGGATGGCTATCATCAGGCTGTGACGTCAACTGGCAGTTATTGGAAACTGCGCGTCCGGCGAGATATGCAAAAACAAATTACGAGCTGCTCGAATTCTTGCTGAATACGTATGACACTACCGGAGTGATCCTGGACCCGATCTACAACGCCAAGGCACTCAGGGCGCTGATTGAATCAGGTCCTGCTGACTGTGACACAATTTTTATTCATACCGGTGGCTTAGGAGGCTGTCTGGGTTTTGCCGATAAGCTGCGGGCGATAGATGGGGTCACCGCTGACCGGATGCTGTCTGAGGTGAGACAATTGCTTGGAATACATGCCTGATATTGACCTGATATCAGTTTGGTAACTGGCTCAGCAATCAGTGAGGACGTGTTCACGGGTCTCGCATGGTGTAAAATTCTCGCGTTCAGAATTAACAGGCTTAGCAATGAAATTTCGAGCATTGATCATTACCGTCCTGGCCTCCCTTTTGGCCGGCTGCGCGACTGCTTACTTCAATACCCTGGATAAGGCGGGAATCCATAAACGCGACATCCTGGTTAGCCGAGTTGAGAAGACTCGCGACTCACAGGAAGATGCGCAGGAAGAGTTTAAAGACGCGCTCGAGCAGTTTGGTTCGATCGTCGCGCTGCAGGATACAGATCTGAAGAAGGCCTACGATCGTTTGAGCTCGGAGTACGAAGACAGCCAGGATGCAGCACAGGCAGTTACCGACCGCATAAACAGCGTCGAGTCAGTTGCGACGGCACTGTTTAGAGAGTGGGAAGGCGAGATAGATCAGTACACCAATGCTGATTTTAAACGCAGCAGTACCGCGCAGTTGCGCGATACCCGTAGCCGTTACACCGGTATGCTGACGACCATGCGACGATCAGAAGAAAGCATGCAGCCTGTGCTGCGTACATTTCGCGATAACGTCCTGTTCCTGAAGCATAACCTCAATGCGCAGGCAATCGGTTCCCTCAAAGGCGAGTTCGCGACGCTTGAAGATGATATTGCTGCGCTGATTCGCGAGATGAACAAGTCCATTTCGGAATCGAATCAATTCATTGAAGAGCTCCGCGGTGCTGCTGTGTAAGTAATCTTCGCAACATTGAAAATGTATTTTCTGGATTCAAAAATGCATGTTGCAGCCTTAATAAAGAATGGAAACGCCATGCTTACCTCATCTGCCGTAATGACATCTGTGAAAAAATCTGCTGCCGCTGTGCCGGCTGCCAAACAATTTGTACGCGGTTTTGTAATGTTAGGTTTTTGTGCGCTCGGCAGTGCTGCGTCAGCGGATACTATATTCGGTCTCCATGGCAGTGCTCATCTCTGGCAGCCTGAATTGGGTGGCACTATTGGCCAAAATACCAACGCATTCGATTTCTCATCAAGCTTCAGTGGCGGCGAAGGAGACAGCACTTCTTTGCTTGCGGCCGTTGAGCATCCGATTCCATTGTTACCTAATCTGCAACTGCGTAACACACCGGTAACCTGGGCGGGTTCATCTGATTCGGCCAGCGGTACGTTGCTTGGGACAATCACCGTTACCGGTGAGGTGGATGCAGAGTTTGATCTGACTTCGCTTGATGGCACGCTCTACTATGAAGTGCTTGATAACTGGGTATCGCTTGATCTCGGTGTGACGGCTCGTCGGATAGATGGTTTCGTCGAAGTGAGCCAGCAAGGTGGTGGATTGACTGATCGTGTCAATATCGACCAGGTGCTGCCGATGGGATACGCGCATGCGCGCTTTGATTTGCCATTTACCGGACTATCCGTCGGGGCGCGCGGTAACCTGCTTGCCTTTGGAGATAATACCCTCACGGATATTGAGGCATATGTGCAGCTTGAATTTAATCTGATACCACTGCTGGACGTTGGTATACAGGGTGGGTTCCGCCGGCTGGGCCTTGAGATTGAAGACATCGATGATTTTGAATCTGATGCCGTACTCGATGGTGCCTACATCGCGCTTACCGGGCACTTCTGAAGGCAGATCGGCAAGACCGTAGCTCGGTCTTTTATCTGTAACGTAGTGGCAAATAATCTGCAGTCTGCCTGCCGTCGCAGCCCTGCCGGATAATCCGAGATTCTAAAGGCTGCCTTTAGCTGTAGCAAATGTAGGTACTGACTTGTGCGTCAGATTGCGGCTGCGATCAATACTGTGGCTCAGCAGAATGATCGGAATCAGTCCGGTCAGTACAATGCACAATGCTCCCAACGCACTTTGGCCAATCAGTTCATCAGAGGCGAACTGATAAACATGCGTTGCCAGTGTGTCAAAGTTAAATGGTCGCAATACCAGTGTTGCTGGCAGCTCTTTCATACAGTCGACAAAAACTACCAGTGCGGCAGTGATTATACCGCTGCGCATCATCGGGATATGTACTCGCCGCAGCATTTTTGCCGGTGTGTTTCCCAGTGACTTGGCGGCCATATCCATGCTTGGCGTAATCTTGCTTAAGCTGCTCTCTATAGAGCCGTAGGCTACTGCCATAAAGCGCACCACGTAAGCAAAGATAATGGCAGCCACTGTTCCGCTCAGTAACAGACCGGTAGAGAAGTTGAAGTGATCGCGTGCGAAACTGTCTACTGCATTGTCAAAGCGCGTAAACGGCACTATGACACCAATTGCTAATACTGCACCGGGAAGCGCGTAACTGGTACCTGCTAACCTTGTGCACCAGCGTAGCAATCTGTTTGGTCTTATTCGCATGCTGTAGGCGAGGAATACACCGAGCACCACTGTGATAACTGCGGCTGTCGCTGAAAGCAATACACTGTTGAGTGCGGTTTTCCGAAACTCTGCATTCCATGAAAGCTCGAAATTAATCACTGCATAGTGCACAAGTACTGCCGCAGGTATAACAAACCCGAGTACAAACGGTATAGCGCAGATAAGAAATACCAGCAGGTTACGCCAGCCTTTTAAACGGATGCGATCAGCAGGTCTGAAGCGGCTTGATGAAGGTTGAAACTGTTGCTGCTTTTTTCGGCTGCTGCGTTCAAGCCATAGTATTAACAGTACAAACAACATCAGCAGGCAGGCTATTTGTGCACCACCGCCAAGGTTGCCCATACCGAGCCAGACATCGTAAATACCTGCAGTAAGTGTTCGCACTGAAAAGTAATCGACCGTGCCGAAGTCGTTAAGCGTTTCCATCAGAGCCAGCGCTACACCTACTGCAATCGCCGGTCGCGCCAGCGGTAGCGAAATGGCAAAGAAACTTTTACTTTGTGACTGGCCCAGTGCGCGTGCTGCCTCTATTAGTGATGAGCTTTGCTCGGTAAAAGCCGAGCGGGCCAGTAAGTACACATATGGGTAGAGTACAAGAACCATCATCACCACAGCACCGCCGAGAGATCGGACCGAAGGAAAGTAATAGTCGCGTGCGGACTGCCAGCCAAACACCGATCGCAGCGCGGTTTGCACCGGCCCTGCAAACTCGAGCAAATCGGTATATACGTAGGCGATCACATAGGCGGGGACCGCAAATGGCAATAACAACGCCCAGATAAAGATTGATCTGCCGGTGAATTCTAAATGCGTTACGCACCAGGCAGTGGCGACGCCGATAACTGTAGTGCCAATGGCGACACCGAGCATCAGCAGCCCGGTGGTTGTGATGTAGTCTGGCAGCACCGTTGAGATAAGGTGAGGCCAGATATTTTCGGTAGGAGTGAGTGCCAGCCAGACCACTGCGAGCAGTGGCAGGCAAATTAGTGCGCCGACCATAATAGCCAATGCAGAACCCGCTATGTTTCCGCTCTGGGAGGGGGAGGCAGCGAGTTGTCGTCCAGCTCGGTGTCGGCCGGCGCGGGTCAGGGGCATCAAAGTTTGGAAGCCAGCATCACGTATGTTTGCAGATGGTATTACGAATAATTCTCATTAGC
The DNA here is from genome assembly GCA_964409445.1 of uncultured Granulosicoccaceae bacterium. Classification (GTDB taxonomy): domain Bacteria; phylum Pseudomonadota; class Gammaproteobacteria; order Granulosicoccales; family Granulosicoccaceae. The sequence goes on along the minus strand of CAYPDN010000035.1, from coordinate 1,166 downwards.
AATAATATTGACTGTGTGCCGGTGTCGGCAGCATATGGCTGATCAAGGTCAGCAGATTAGCGGAGGTTTATTAGAGCGAGCTTGAGAGTTTGGTGGCGGAATATTCAGCTACCGGATTAGGCATAGATCAGTGGTAATCAGGTGGATTTCGTATTTGGTCCGGGGGACCGGGAGGACTTATCAAAGATCTGGAGGTGCGTTGGGCGGGGCCGGTCTTATGACCGAGGCCGCAATGCGGTGACATCTGTCGCTCGCATTGCGGCTTAAATTACGATCAAATTGCCGTTACCTGGCAAAAGTGAATGTCTGACACGTGCCTCGCTTGCTGGCCGCATTCTTAACCTTCTTATCCGATACCTTAACGTGAAAACCGCCGTCATAAGTCGCTTTCGAAGCCGGTTTCACTGTCCTTTGAGTGGTTCGGGTGTTTTTTGTATTCTGCGGTGTATCGTTAATCATGGCTTGTTACATCCAAATTGTTTAAATAACTGAACGCATTGTTGCAGTTTTAGAACATATAATCTGTTAACTGCGCCACATTTTCCTGAGCCTCGCTAAAAAATGATTACCGCTGCTGCTACATCGCGACCCTCCGCAACCAGCAGGTTGTAGGTCCTGCAGGCGGCGGCAGTATCCATGATTTCAAGATTCAACTGCGCCTGCACCAGAGAGCGACGCAACTCAACTGAGGGGAATTTTTGCTGCTGGCCGGTGCCGAGCAATACGATGTCAGGACTGCGGACGATAATTTCCTCGAAGTGCTGCACTTCCAGTTCGTTGACCGAGCTGACCGGCCAGTCCGTGTGCAGCATGTCCGGGAAGATAATTAGACTTGAGTCGTAGTCGGTTTGGTTGACCTTGAGTTTGCCGTCTCCATAGTTTCCGAAAACGTAGTCTGCGCTTGGGTTATCCAGTGTAAATTTCATAGCTTGCGACCAGGTGTATTAGTCTGTTTTTTGCCAGATCAATTTGGCGGGACAACGGGTATAATAGCCGCTTGTATAACAACACAACAACGCGCAGCGAGAGGCACAATTGAAACCTGTCAATATCGGATTTTTGGGTTTTGGTACTGTTGGACAGGGAGCAGCCACAGTCCTTACCAGAAACGCAACCGAGATCAGCCGTCGTATTGGTCAGGATATTGTTGTGAAGTCTGCCTCTGT
>CAYPDN010000034.1:0-18757 GCA_964409445.1 uncultured Granulosicoccaceae bacterium | reverse complement strand
TAAAAAACAAAATCGTCGAGTTGAATTTATTGCCAACGGCAGTTTTGGAAACTAAAAACGCCGGCTTGGGAGCCTGCGCAGCAGAAGTTCTGCTACTGCAAACGCGTCACAGTGGTGCGCCATTGTTTATAAACTTAAGGATCGATTATTTTCGTTATGTATGTCTTACTTTTATTCAGATAGGACTATGCGCTCAAATGATCGTTCCTGAATTTTATAAAAACATGGGCCCTTGCAGTGGCACGTTCAGGTTACACAGCATTCTGCTGCACAGGCTCCCTGGCCAGCTTTACAATGATCGTTACTAGTATATAGGGTGACAACATGCTTTGGGTGCTGTGGGATATCGTCTTACCTCTGATAGCCACTTTTTTGTTAGGGCTTTTTATCGGCTGGTTGCTTTGGCGCTGGCGGCGTAGAAGGATTGATGCGGACGGCTTGAGTAAATTGCGTCGCGATGCTGCACGCCATAAATCAGATGTTGAACGTCTACAGCAGAGCAATATTGAATTGTCTGATCGGCTGCAGGCAGCAAGCAGTGCTGGTGGTGGTGATTTGGCAAGTGCGAACAAGCGCATTGATATGCTTTCAGAAGAGCTAAAGTCTTCTCGTGGTGAAGTAGCAAATCTCAAAAATTCAGAGCGTGCCCGTGGGGCTGGTAGCGCTACTGCGGACACTGCACGGCTGACAGGCCTGCAGGCCGAGCTGCGAAGTGCCCGACAGCGTATTACCGAACTTGAACAGTCCAGTGCAGGCACTGCAACAGCTAACTCTGAAATCAGTGATCTCCGTCGTGAACTGGAGGGGCGCGATCGTATGATTGCAACACTGAATACATCGCTAAATCAGTTTGGTGAAAGTGGTGATACAACAGCTCTGATGGCTGATGTTGCGCTGCGAGATAGAAAAATTGATGAGCTTGAAGCGCTGATAGCAACGTTGCATCGCAATTAGACAGTGTGCATAAAAAAAAGCCGGGAACTATGTCCCGGCTTTTTCTACTTCTAAATACTGCTTACTTAACTTAACTCTACGGTTCTAGAATTTGACCGCGGAGAAACTCACTGCCGTCGGTTCCAAGAGCAGTGAAGTTGGCATTACCATCCAACACGGTAGCAAGATCTGTCGTGGAGAATATTCCTCGCGCAGTCCAGGTTGTACCGGCGCCTGTGTCAGTCAGATTGACGATCGGAGAACCGGTTTCACCCGCGGCACCGTTGCTGATTGAAACTCCGGAGATCACCTGCGGATTGCCAGCGGCGTCAAGATCACCCGCGTTAAGATTAACAAAGGTAACGACAGCAGTGTAATCCCCTGTCACCGTATTGATATTCATGTTGCCCTGACCGGTTGAGTCTGCAGTTTCAGAATTGAGATTAGTGAATGTAGGCATTACCCCTGTTAGCAGGATGGGACCGGTTTGAGAGCCACCGTTCGCAAGATTAACCTGGAGGAACAGGTTTCCGCTAAGGATGTTGTCGGCAATAATTGCTGACTCATCGGGTCCGATGGGTTGAGGTGTGGAGAAAGTCGGGCTTGAACCATTAAGTGCTACTACCTGCGCAACGTTGCCGCCTGCAGGGATGCCGGAGTAGATAGCAGCCGATGTCGCTTGAACTCCATCAGCTATTTCCACCGTGCCGGAAAGTGTAGAACCATCAAAGTTCATAAATCCGGTACCTGCATTGTTCTCATTAAAACCTATCGAAATATCGTTTAGCTGGCCTGTTTGGACAATTGGCTCGACCGGTTCACCGGTATCAACGTCTGCATCAACGGAATCGTCAATGCCATCAGCGTCGGCATCAGTGCCACCGGTTACCGCTGCTTCAAAGGAATCATCGACTTCGTTGCCATTGCTGTCTTCCCCACCAGTTACTGTACTGTCGAAAGTATCGTCAATGCCGTTGCCGTTGGTATCGGTACCGCCCGTAACGGCTGCTTCAAATGCGTCTGCTACACCGCTTCCATCAGCGTCTCCAACTACCCCACCGTCTGTTGGCGGTGTCACGTCACCTCCGTCTGTTGGCGGTGTCACATCACCACCATCTGTTACCGGGGGAGTTACATCAGCACCACCATCATCATCATCGTCACTGCCGCAACCGACAAGTACTGCCATACTAAACAGTGGTAGGAGAGCGATTGATAGCAATCTTTGTTTAGAAGTCTTTGGTTTGATCATTTTCTTCGTCCAATTAGTGGTTGGTAAATAACGTTTGGATCCGGACGCCGTGGCACGACTCGAGTCTTTACTCTGGTTCCAAAGGAAACCAGACATGATGGTACCGCACGGAAAATGAGACGGCTATTTATAAGCCGGTGATTTATATTGCTATTTTGTTAACAGTTGTGTTTACGTTTCCAACCGCGTGCTCTCCCGGCATCAGCGTGTACTGCGGAATTGAGCGAGCACCCGTTAATTCGCAATAAACGGATCTGTACCTTGTTGTAATTCGACTAAATTGGAAATGTTGTCTCCGTCTGAGTCTACCGAGAAGTCGAAGTCGTCGTCAGTCAGTGTGATTGTTACGTCGTCGATTCCGGCACCAATTGTAAGTTCTTCCGAACTTGCAAGAGGGAGCTCCTGACCCTGGAATTGCTGCTGCAGTCTGATATCCACGTCCACAGTTACATCTGTTGCTACGATTGAAGTTGCCTCGATGAAGTTCCCGAAAGTGTCGAATCGAGTGGGACTATCAGACAACAGTACAATCACCTGCGTAATGGCCGGGTCTGGAATAACCAGCGGAATGTTGAATTGAACAATAATTGTGCGGTTTCCAACGATTACTGTGCTTTCCGGACTAAATGGGTCAGTTTCGTTGTTGCGCTCTTCGATGTTGCTGAACCCGTCAGAGTCGTTGTCCGGAAAGATGTATTGGTTCTGTGAGAATTCGATTGTTTGATCTGACTGACCGATCGAAAAGGTCTGAGTGTTGGTTACTGCTAGCGTAAGCTCGTCCCCATTCGGCAATATTTCTATAAACGATATATTAATGCTGACGTCGCTGTTTGCTGAAACATTAGGTACGTCGACACTGAAGCTTTCATCATTGCGCAGCATCTCGAAGCTGCGGCCGTTAACATTCACAAACCCGCTTACCTGAGTGATATCCACAGCCGAAGATTCACGTACCACTACCGGTAACTGAATTTCCAGACCGGAGCCGGACTCCGCCAGCTGAGAATTGTTTTCTGGGCTGTCAGTAGAATCACCAGTGCAGCCCGCGGTAACCGCGAGAGCAACAATAAGTGAGTATAGAAGTTTGCCTGGCAACGTTTGCATCCTCAGAACGGGGTTAGAGCTTGTCTAATGAAATTAACACATTATACGTTGGCTTTGAGTCTATCGGGTTGTCATCTGTGGCTGCCAGTTCGATTACTCGCCAACAATTCACCGGACGTTACAGTGTTGTTGCGGCTGGCGCTCACATTGAGATTGCGCGATGTCGGCATAGTTCAGTGATTTTGGGTATTTAGCAGGCTCATGCCACTAAAGTTGAGAAAAAGGCACAAAAGATGCTGTGTGATCCAGTGGACATTTTCAACCCGGATCGGACAAACAAATGCTGACAGTTAACGCACGCGGAGCAATTGGTTTTCTAATTGTTGCTGCATCATTTTCTCAGGGATGTGCAACGAAAAATAGTAGCGATGAGCCGTTGCTTGCTGGTGCTGCATCTGCGCCTAACTCCAGTTATGTCATGAGCAATGACAAAAAAAATATTGTTATGTCTGTTGCAGACCAGTGTGTGCGAACCGTTCGCTGGAACTCTGAGGATGTTGTGGGTGAATGCGGCGATGTTGAAGTGGTGGCGGAAGCGGCACCTGGCAATGTTCTTGTCGCATACAACGGTCGAGCACTTTTTGAATTTGACTCATCCGCTCTTACTGGTGCCGGTGAGGCAGAACTTGACCGCCTTACTGCAAAGTTGAATTCGCAGGACAAAATCAAGAGTATAGAAATTGTCGGTCACACGGATAGCGTCGGTACTGATGTGTACAACCAGAACTTGTCAGAGCTGCGTGCTGAATCTGTTAAGAGCTACCTGCAGAGGTCGCTTCGTACCGTTGCGGTAACTGCCTCGGGCCTGGGTGAAAGTGCCCCTGTTGCTGACAACAATACAGAATCAGGCCGCAGCCAGAATCGTCGCGTTGATGTGAAAATTGCGGCAACTGTTGAACAGTAAGCTAATCACGGCAAGTGTTAGTTTAAAAAAGCCTGCATTAGCAGGCTTTTTTTATAACTGAAAAGGTTATGTACTGTAAGAGTTAGAATCCGTACGACACTTTAAAGAACGTGTCTTCGGTAGTTATATTTTCGCGATCATCAAAATTAAACTGGCTAACGGTATATACATAACGCAGCGATGTGCGCGGCGCAATTGGAACCGAGAATCCTAACTCACCATCAAGAGTGGTTTGATCTGCACCTGCTTTGGCAATGATCCGCGCGTCGAATCGCAACAGTGCCAAAAGGCTGGAACTCATCGTGCCGGACAGGAATAAGAACGGATCTGATTCGTCGTCTGTGTCGGTGAACGCTGTCTCGTCGAAAGTAAGCTGACGTGCACCTAACCCTGCTTCCGCTTTCACTCTTGTGTTGCCGCGCCTGAAAAGGTTATTGCCAACGCCAACCACTGCATTTATTTCTCTATCGATACCATCCGGGTCATCTACTTCGAGGTCAAAGCGTCCGAAGCTGTAGAATGAATTGCTGATGCGATATGTCGGGTTATAACCTATCCGGAAGTTGCCGCTGCCTGAGTCACGAATCCAGTCGAGGAAGATAAAATGTGACAACGGGAGAGAATTGTTGTTTGCGAAGAAGCGCAATGCCGGACCATCATCCGAGCCGAGTTGAGCACCTGCTTCTATGCCACCGGACCAGTCAGCGTTGGCGTTGCACGTTGTGAAGAGTGCAATAATTGCAAATGAACATTGTCGAACGGAAACCACGCGTATACCCCTGAGTGCCAGATGCCAAACTGTGTGATGCCTGAGAGCAATGAATCTGCTCCTGTAAGCGGGCCACCTTGAGCCTTATATGTTGTACTTAATGGCTATTCGTACTAAACCCTGATTAGTCTAGTGGAAAAGTGTTGTGGCTGACTGTGGCAGTTTGTGTCTCTGGTTTCCGAGACTGTTACCAGGTGCGGACAGGGCCCGTATCCAGGTGAACAAAGTTTGAGCTGGGATAGTAACCAACACCGCCGCCACCCAGTCGCAGCGCAGCCTTTTGAATATTGACACTCTGCACTCTGTCCATTCTGATATCAATTGCTCGACCTGCCATGTGGAAGCTGCGTCTGGCGACTCCCTCTGTGGTTTTGCGCAGCATATCGTTGGTTTTTTTCGAGCGAAAGCCAGAAAGTACCAACAAGGGTTTTTCAGTTTCAACCTTACGCCTGAGCAGATATAAAACATTGAGCAGGCGTGGATCGATCGCTTTAACCTCGCCAGTTCTGAAATCGCGCATCAACCAGTTAACCTGGTTTAAACCGCTTTCAAGGTAGTGGCCGTCAGACCAGAATATGACGTTTTCTTTCTCACCCGTATGCACATTGTGCATCGATAAGTTGCGATCCGGGTAAACAAGCTTCGTGCTGCCGCGGGTGGCAGACCAGGGAAGGCATAACCCTGCTGCTGCGCCTAGTGCAAACTTGCGGCGAGAAAGGCCGGGCCCGGAAAGGCGGTCCGTCGGGTGATCGCTGTTATTGGATTTCGAGGGCGATTCCAAGTGCGATTCCGAGGAATTGTCTGTGTGCTGTACTTTCACCAGAACTGTTTCTTATAGTATTTTCGTAAAGCAAATGTCTGAAGTCAGAGGTCTGACGTCAGAAACGGGAAAAGTTTGCAAAAACGGTCTGTTGTGACCGTGATTGCGCTGACGCTGCTTGTGGCAGCGCACCAAGTGTCATAATGCACGGATGACACCAGAAAAACATGCATTGATTGTAAAAACCGTCACTTAGTAGTCTCATTTTAGCAGATAATTGTCGTTTTTTGCATATAGTCGTAACTTCCCAGCGACAATAGAATCTGTCGGAACGATGACTGTTCAGAACGCCAAATCACTATCACCAACAGGCAGCCTCAGATATGGCTAAAATTCTTTTTCGCTTGCGCCAGGTGCCGGAGGAAGAGGCAGATGATGTTCGGCAGCTGCTTGATCAGCACAACATAGATTGGTACGAGACATCGGCGGGTAAATTTCAGATTTCCTTCCCTGCTATCTGGGTACGTGATGATGCAGACGAACCCGCTGCGCGGCAGCTAATAGAAACGTATCAGCACGAGCGCGAAGAGCGGGTGCGTGCTGAGCATCTGGCACGTCAGGCGCGAGGTGAAGTGGAAACTTTCCGTCAGCGTATTGGATCAAACCCGGTGTCTATGTTGTTAGCACTTTGTGCAGTCGCTTTTATTTTATATATCTCCATTAAGCCTTTCGTTTCCCTGATTAATAGATAATCTTTCTTAACAACACACTTCAATCATTGACGCGGAGTTTTCCTTGAATCCAGTTTTAGCTGAAGTAATTCGAGGTGGCGCAGTTGAGTCTCGCCACCGCGGCGCAGTAGTGGCAAAAAATGCGGACGGCAAAACAGTGTTGTCTATTGGAGATACAGATGCATTGGTGTTTCCGCGCTCATCACTTAAACCGTTACAGGTAATTCCGCTGGTTGAATCAGGTGCTGTTGATAAGTTCAGCATTTCCGAAGCGGAACTCGCTCTTGCCTGTGCCTCGCATAATGGCGAGCCTGCGCACATGCAAGTGCTGTTGCCATGGATGAAGCGTGTCGGATTGTCACCGTCGCAACTTGAGTGCGGGCCCTCATTGCCACTTGATAAAGAAGCCTCAGAAGCACATTTACGCAATGGTGGCAGTGCCAGTCGCGAGTTGCATAATTGTTCTGGTAAACATACCGGGATGCTGACACTGGCCACTTTTTCCGATGAACCGCTCAGTGGCTATTCTGAATATAATCACGCGACACAGCAGAGATGGATGTCGTTACTTTCAGAGCTTAGCGGTGTAGATGTTTTCTCTTTGCCGTGGGACAAAGATGGTTGTGGCCTGCCAGCCATTGCACTACCACTGTCAGCATTCGCACAAGCGTTTACACCATTTATAAATGCTCATAAGCACAGTGACAAAAGACACCTCGCGATGGTGAGGGTAGCCAGTGCTATGGGGTCGCACCCGCATATGGTTGCCGGTAACAATCGTTGTTGTACTGCTTCAATGACCGGTTGTGACAATCTGATGGTAAAGGTCGGTGCGGAGGGAGTATTTATTGCAGTAGCCGTTGAGGCGGGTATTGTGATTGCACTCAAGAATGATGATGGCGCGACAAGAGGTGCTGAAGTCATGCTTGGTGCTGCATTGCGACAGCTTGGTTTAATTTCAGAGTCACAGTATCTCGCACTCGCACCCTGGTATAACCCTGCCATATTGAATTCGCAGGAAGTCGTGGTTGGGTCAGTGCAGCCGTCGAAATACTGGAGTAATTTGTAAGTTGTACCAACTAATACTGATGTCAATCAGCAGGTTGCTGAGCCAGCTTCAACAGATACAGGTATAACGCTGACTCGATTTCAACTGCATTCTCATCTATACACCTTTTGGCCCTTGCTGTGCTTTGCTCTCCGGGGAGGCGCATTGATGACTCTGTGTTTACCCGATCAACAGTTCGCGTTGCTTTAAGTCTGGCAATCAAGTCAGACGCTCTGTTTTTAAAACCGCTATCAATCATTTCAGGATCAATAGCTATGATGGTGTTGCTGCGATCGTCCTGCGTGTCACCGTGCAATGATGCATTGCCCAGCACTGCGGTCAAAAACTCAAACATCAATGCCAGACCAGAACCTTTTGCGCCACCGAAAGTTCGCAGCGCACCTTTCATCGCCTCTGCAGGGTTAGTTGTCTGGTTACCGTTTGCGTCAAACGCGATACCTTCCGGCAGTAACTGGTTGTTATCTCTTGCGTTAATAACAGCAAACCAGGTTGTTGCCGCTGTTGCCATATCCAAAATCAGTGGCTCGTTGTTGGTGGGTATAGCGATAGCTACCGGGTTTGTGCCGAAAACAGGATCGATACCACCTTCCATAGCCATCACCTTTGGTGAGCCTGCGAGCACCATGGCAATATAGCCAGAGGTTGCGATTTCATTTGCATAAAATCCTATTGAACCAGTAGAGGAGCGGGTGTTGTGAGTTGATACCAATGCAATACCGGACTTCGCTACCAGATCTGTGGCGGCTTGCGCTGCTCTGTTTAGAACATACATGCCTGTATGACCGCCACCATCGATACGAGCGATTGATGATGTTTTTTGCTCGATAGTTAATTCACTACAGTCCTTGTCTGGCAGTACGGTTTGCTCCCTGATTTTTATCAGCCCCTGGCTGCTGCCACGCAATTCAGCGTACATCAGCACCTGTCTGACGATATTGCGCTCGGCAATGTCCAAACCGAGGTTTTCAAGCACATCGCCTACAATAGTGTGTAAATGATCAAGCTTGACAACCTCCTTCATATCGTCAGTCTGCCGTATTTTGGTTCGTGTGTTGATGAACCCGGTCCGTCTCTTCCAGTGCTTCGATAGTTTTAGGCCAGTCTTTTTTTAGCAATCTGGATAATGATCTGTCCGCGAGTAGCTTGCCGTCTGTCTGGCATCGTGGGCAATAGTTGGTTTCATTGCTGGCGTAGCGAATGCGTTGAACTTTTGTATCGCATGCCGGGCATGGTTGACCGTATTTACCATGTACTGCCATGTCTTTTTTGAAAGCTGTGACTTTCTTTGGAAAATTGTTTCCGACTTCTTCCAGCAATTCATGTTTCCAATGGTGCAGAGTAGAAACGCAGCTGTTGTATAAGCGTGTTATTTGATCTTCATCCATCTTTTGGGTTTGCAGTATCGGTGACAGTTTTGCGTTGTGTAGTATTTCGTCAGAGTAGGCATTGCCAATACCGCTAAACAAAGATTGATCTGTCAGTGCACGCTTTAGTGTGTGGTTGCGAATTTGTAAACGTTCTTTGAACTGATCTTCAGTGATTTCAAATATCTCAAGCCCGCCACGATCAAGCGTTAACATATCTGCTTCGTTGGCAAAGAGATGTAGAGAGGCGCGGCGCTTGCTACCAGCCTCAGTTAGCAACAGGTGGCCTGAGCTAAACTCGAGTGTTAGCAGTGATTTTCTTGCGGGTAGTTTTTTGTTGGCATCAATCCACTGTAGTCGGCCGGCGATCATCAGGTGTAGTACCTGCCAGTGTCCGTTATCAAAGCCCAGTGCGATACGCTTGCCAATCCGTCGTAACTCAGTGAGTTTTCTGTTTTTAAAGTCGTTGATGCCCGGTGTAACCGTGCGCAGCAAGAATGGATTGCCGAGTTTTATGTCGAGCAGCTTATTGTTTTGTATTCTTGGGCGTAGAGCCTCTAAGTACAGTTCTATATCTGGCAGCTCAGGCATTTGATTTGGGCATCAATCCAATTATTGACCCTGTTTACTCAGCAAGCTGAATCAAAAGTTTGCCATCTTGCACTCTGATGTCTTCGATGCCCTCTGCCAACGATTTCCAGAATCCGTCATTGCCACCGAACTCCTGCACCAGATCAATATTTTTCAGCCCGCCCAGCCATGCGTTAGGAATGGGTACGCCCCAGACGCTAACACCTTTCATTACAACAACAGGTTTATCGTTCTGGTATGACAGTTCAGTACCACCACTGACCTTTAGTGTTTTGCCGCCAAAAAATGGAAAGTCAGGATCGACGTCGACTAACAGTCTGATACTTGCCAGATTGTCTGATAGATTAACTACAACTTGCTCAGCGAGATCAGTATTTTCGGCAAGCAAGGCATTAAGTTCGCGTTCTGTCAGTTCGATTCGTCGCTTACTGTCATCTTCGGTATAGAGTTCAGGTTGTAGTTCTTTGTCGCTGCCTTCATCTGCATTATTTGATTCTATGCCACTGACAATATCTTCTGCTGTGGCAGCCCCGTTGTTGTCATCGCCTTCTGTTTGAGTTGTGGCGAATGAAGATGACAACGTGTTCTCGGTGTCACCCAGCGCATTCAGTTTTTGCTCCAGGGTCTGCTGTTCTGTCGTGCTGAGTTCAACAGGCTTAAAATTCCTGGCGAATAATTGACTCTGAATTGCCCAGACAGTGCCGGCTACTGTCAGAACAATCGTTAATAACAGTAAACCGAAAATAGCCAGACAACCGAGCTTTCCAGCCTGGGATGCAGGTGTAGACGAGGGAGCCGCACGGCGCGCGTCTGCAAGTGAAAGCTTGGTGGAGTAAGGCAATTGGTGTGCTCCGGAGTGTGTTTACTGCGTCAGTGTAATAACTTCCGCTCGCGTATTGAATCGTGAGCATTGGGTTATGTTAAATGAACTGACTGCAACAATAACCTATAAGTAATGGTCTGGGGTACTGCCTACCCCTTAAATTGGGACTTAGGCAACCACGGAGAAGGGGCTGTAACCGGTCTCTTATATAAGAACACGTGGAATTGTAATTTCGATGATCAATCAGCTGAGGCTGACAATAATGACGAGTCAGACTGTTTCCCCGAGCTTAAACAGTAGTTCTGCCGACGCTGAATCACAGGCGTCCTCCACCTTTTATTCGGAGTGGAGTGTCAGGCGTATCTGTTTGTGGGTCGCAGCGGCGTTTCTATTGCTGTTTCTGGTAACGTTCCTCACTGTAGCGCCGCAAATTCAGCAAAGACTTGATCGGCAAACCATGGATCGGCTGGCACAATCGGGCATTGACGGCGCTACTCTTGCGTTTGACTGGGACTACAGAAATCTGACTGTATTAGGCTATCTGCCGGACAACGTGAGTCCGAGTGAGCTCGCATTGGCATTACGCGGTACATCGGAGCAACCTTCAGCTTTTTTTGCCAGTGGCATCCGCAATCTGAGACTCAACCTCGACGAAGGTGTGCCTGTTGCAAACTCTTTTACAGAAGATGTTTTATTCGTGCAGGTCAGCGGTGACAACACGATAGTCACGTTAAGTGGTGTTGTACAAAACGAGGTACAGCGAAAAATATTGGTCGACGCGCTGCTTGAATCGGGAGTTGGTGGCATAGCTGACAAACTCAATGTGCAGTCAGTAACTGATACCAAAGCGGTTAATCAGAGAATAGCTGTGTTAGCAGAATTACTTCAAGAGCTTGGCCCTGAGCAGTCATATCGCTCCGAAGTGAAGATGACTGAAGACGAATTATTTTATCGTGTGTCTGCTCGTGATAAAGAAAGTGCGTTTGCTATAGAGCGATCTGTGGCCTCTGATATTGCCAACTTTAACGTGACCGGTGGTGTTGAGTTGTTATCACTTGACAGACTGGAATTATTGGCCAAATCGAATGGCGAAAAAATCACCTTAGCGGGTAAAGTATTTTCGGCTGCACAAAAAAAGCAATTGGTGTTTGCGGCAAGTGAGGCGATTGGTGATCAGAATGTGGTCGATAATCTAACCCTGGCAGCGCTCACATCAGACTCTTCTGAGTTGATGACCCACGTTGAAAGTATGGCTGCAGTGATCTCCCGATTCGCGCCAGGTATTACCGGTGATGTAGCGCTTCAGAATGGTGAGCTATCTGTTAACGCAGAAGCTGGTAGTGAGGCTGTGCGAAATTACCTGGTGCAGTCTACATCTGATGCTACTAACGCCGGGTTGAAGGTAGTTAATAACATCCGCGTGTTTATGCCGCAGGAAGATTCACAAGCGTTGCAGCTGGCACTCGATGAACTCATTGATGAAGTTCGGCAGACTGTTGTATTTTCAAGCGGCGAATCGGTGTTGTCTCGGGAAGCTATGCAAACCCTGGATAAAGTCGCTGAAAAGATCAGTAACTATTCGGGACTTGTAGTCGAGATAGAAGGCCACACGGATAATGTCGGTCGTGCGGGTATTAACGAGCAGCTAAGTCAGACCAGAGCAAATTCGGTCCGAAGCTATTTAACTTCTGCGTTGAGCAACCGGGCATCCGGTGATTCGACTGACCTGGTTGGCAGCAACAGTCAATTAATTGCTGTGGGTTACGGCCACCGACGACCGATTGAATCTAATGATACCGCTGAGGGTCGTCAAGCCAACCGTCGCGTGCACTTTACTGTGCTTAAACAACCGGACGGACTAAGTGGTTAAACTGGCATAGCCTTACGCTAACACACTGATTCCTATTTTAATAATAATTTGTACAGTATTTAGAGGATAAAAAGATGGTTTGGGTGCTTTGGGATATTTTAATTCCCCTGTTGACATCTTTCGCATTGGGCACGTTGCTGGCGTGGTTGATTTGGTGGCGTCGACAACATGATGATGAAGCTGCTGTGACCGCATTAGCAACGACTGCATCTGGTGGTATGGCGTTTGACGCAGAGTCCGTTTCCCAAGGCACGGGACATGGCACTGGGTTATCAACTGACGGTACGGATTCATCGACTGACTCTGAACTTGAGGCGGCCAATATTGTACTGATAGGTGAACGCGACAAAGCGGCACTCGAGCTGGAAAAGATGCAGGAAGAAGCGGACGTCATGCAGCAGCGGATCGCCGAGCTTGAAGCAACTGACAGTGAAAAAATCAATCAGACTGCCGTCTCCGGGATTAGCGTAACCGCACCGGAAGATGTCGCTTTATCCGCTGGTATAAATACCGACAATCGAGCTTCAGAAGAGCTGCAACGCGTGCAGACCGACCTCGAATTATTGAACGACACATTGGACAAAGAGCGAAAAGCCAGGCGTGCCACAGAACTAGAACTTTTGAATGCTAAAAACCGCCACGAGAAATTTGTTGCTGAAACCAGGGCTCAAGTTAGTGAGGAACAACATCAGCGCGAAATTACAGAGCGCGATGCACAGATTGATAAATTGAAACAGCAGCTGGCTGATCGTGATGACAGTAATGAAGATGCAATTACTGTAGATGCCGGTACCGTAGAAACCAGTACTGTAGAAATCATTGCTGAAGATGCGACTGCTGAAGCAGAATCGCAGGACGACAATTTGCAAGCACCTCTATCAGAGAATCAAGGCGCGACGAAAAACGGTTATAAGCCTTCTGGATGGTCGGTGCCTGCTACTGCGCCGGATGCCAAAGAGAGAGACAAGCTCACGGCGATTAAAGGTGTAGGCAAGGTGCTTGAAAAAATACTGCACGATTGCGGTATTTACTTTTATCACCAGCTCGCAAATCTGGATAAAGATGGCATGGAGGAATTGCAGGCGCAAATCCCTCAATTCCCGGGTCGAATTCAGCGTGACAGCTGGGTTGAACAGGCCAAAGAACTACAACAGGCCAAAAAAATACAACAGGAAAGCGAACTGGTTGAAGGATAGCTTCAGGCCGCCTTATTTTTAACCGCTGCCGTTTGCCAGATCGATAACATCCCGCATAGTCGGAATAGCGGTTTGTGCACCTGCTTTAGTACAAGCCAGTGCTGCCGCGGCGTTGGCAACTTTGCAGGCATTCTGCAGGGAATTGTCGGTAAGTATCATGGCACCGAGAAATCCGGTGAATGTATCTCCTGCGCCTACCGTATCAACGGCGTCGACTTTGATGCCGGGTAAGTTATAGAATCGCGAGTGCTCATCAATAGCTTCCAAGCCTTTTGCGCCCAGAGTTCTGACTACAGCACAGCCGGTTGCGCGATTGATATCGCTTACGGACACAGAATTCAGATGTAAGTCTTCGGCCAGTTGCTGTGCCTCTGATTCATTCAGGATCAGGTAGTCGATATCGTTAAAAACTTCTTTGTCGAGCGACTGATAGGGTGCGAGGTTGGCGATCGTTTTGGCACCGTTTTTCTTTGCGTGGTTTGCGGCGGTCGCTACCGTGTCTGTCGGGCATTCGAGTTGCAGTAGCAGAACGCTGTCCTGGTCGATTTTCATGGCTCGTGCATGTGCGGCACTAACTGCACCGTTGGCACCGGCAATGATCACAATTTGGTTTTCACTATTTTCATCGACGAATACAAATGCGCAGCCGGTGGGACCTGGAATAGCTGTAACTCCTGATAAGTCGACACCTCCTTCTTTTAGCAGCGAAACGGCGGCATCGGCAACTGAATCAGTACCGATTGCTCCGGTCATCTTAACTGCCGCACCGGCGCGGCATGCGGCCAGTGCCTGATTCGCGCCTTTGCCACCAGGCGTTAGTACCAGATTGTGCCCTGTAAGCGTCTCCCCGGGAGCCGGCAATTGTGAAAGCGAAACTGCGTAGTCTATGTTTATCGAGCCGAGGACATGAATCATGGATGCGTCGTAGTTGATCGGTGAATGACAGGATGCGGAGAGTCGCTGTTTATATAATACTGTACATCTGTTTCAATTATTACTTCCCGTAACCAGCGCACGAACCATGATCAGCCCTCTGTGATAAAACTGGCTTTCGCAAACCTGCGCAGCATCGCTCTGGCACAGCAGGGGTTGCTGAACAGCAGAAGCCTTAGCAGCGGAATGGCTACCGGAAAGGCCGGGGGTAAAGCTGGCGTTGCGGCAGCTATTGCACATCTCGGGTATGTGCAGATCGATACCATTTCAGTAGTTGAGCGTGCTCACCACCATGTGCTTTGGACCAGAGTTAAAAACTACAAGCCTGAATACCTTGATGCAGCGGTAAAAGAGAAGCTGGTATTTGAGTATTGGTTTCACGCTGCGGCTTATTTGCCGATTAGTGATTATCGTTTTGCGTTGCCACGAATGAATGCCATCAGATCTGGTGAAAAGCACTGGTTCGACAATATTGACAAAAAGCTAATGCGCAGTGTTTATCGACGTATACAAACCGAAGGTCCGCTGCGCGCCAGAGATTTTGCAGATACCAAAAGTACGAATACCGGCTGGTGGGACTGGAAGCCTGCAAAACAAGCGATAGAACAACTCTTTATGCAGGGTGATCTGATGGTGGTCGGTCGGGAGGGATTTCAGAAGTGCTATGATCTGACAGAGCGAGTGTTACCCGCAGGCATCAATACCAGCGCCCCGGATGTCGCTGAGGAAGCACAGTACTTAATTAATACAACACTTCGAGCTCACGGTTTTGCCAGCCTTAGGTCATTTACTTATTTACGCAAAGGAAAGGAATTGCGAGTTGCTGTAAAAGAGTGTCTTGAGACCTATGTAGATCAGGGGCAGGTGGCAGTGATTCAATCACCCGCGGGCGATGAATTTTATTGCGATGCCAGATTGGTTGATCAAAAAAAACGGCCTGGCAATCGTGTTCATCTGCTGTCACCGTTTGATAATCTGGTAATACAGCGCGAACGGTGCCGTCAGGTTTTTGAGTTTGACTACCAGATTGAGTGTTATGTGCCAGCGGCAAAAAGGCAGTATGGGTATTTTTGTCTGCCACTACTATATAAAGATAAATTAGTTGGCAGAATCGACTGCAAGGCTGATCGTAAGGTTAAAGTATTGCAAGTGCTATATCTGCAACATGTATCGGCAGGCGAAGGCTTTTTGCCATCGCTGGCAGATGCGTTAAAGCGTTTTATGAAATTTAACGGCTGTACGTCCATTGAGGTTCAGCGTGCAGAGAACAAAAGTACCGTTAAATTTCTGCAGAAGTATTTTGCGGCAAAAGAGATCGCCCATGAAAAGCTGAGCCCATGAATTGTAGAGCAAGGCATTTTAGAGCCAGATAATATTAGAGAATAAATTACAGTGTGAGGTCGGCGCGGTTGCACCGACTCAAAAATACTTTGATATAAAATAGCGCTAGGCTTTTAACGCCTCCGCAGGGTCTTTGAAGTCCATTTTCAAAGCTTCTGCGACTGGCCCATTGGTAAGTGTGCCGCGATGTACATTCAAGCCTTCCAGCAGATGTGCGTCACCAAGGCATGCTTCACGGTAACCTTTATTTGCCAATGCAAGAGTGAATGGCAGTGTTGCATTGTTAAGTGCATGTGCTGAAGTGCTGGCAACGGCCCCCGGCATATTTGCAACGCAATAGTGCACGATATCATCAACAATGAAAGTGGGATCTTCATGAGTGGTGGCTTTTGATGTTTCAAAACAACCACCCTGATCAATTGCGACATCGACCAATACTGAGCCCGGTCGCATGGTCTTGAGCATGTCTCGGGTGACGAGCTTCGGTGCTGCCGCACCTGGTATCAGTACAGCACCGATAATTAAGTCACTCTCTGCAACGTACTTTGCAAGTGCCGCTTTACTTGAATATACCGTGGTTAAAAGACCACCGAACTGGGCGTCAAGCTCACGCAGTCTTTGCACTGAACGATCCAGAACAGTCACGTTTGCCTGCATACCGACTGCCATTTGGATTGCGTTGGTGCCAACGACACCACCGCCGATAACTAAAATGTTTGCAGGCGCGACTCCTGGTACACCGCCAAGTAGTTTTCCGGAACCGCCACGTGATTTTTCCAGACACATAGCACCGGCTTGAATTGACATACGTCCTGCAACTTCAGACATTGGAGCCAGCAGAGGCAGACCACCGTCATTGTCTGTGACAGTCTCATAGGCAATTGCGATAGCGTCTGAATTAAGCAAAAGATCGGTCTGTTGCGGATCCGGCGCCAGGTGAAGATAAGTGAATAGAATCTGTCCCGGCTGCAGCATTTTGCATTCGTTTGGCTGCGGCTCTTTGACCTTAACGATCATCTCGGCTTCCTTGAAAACCTGCTCGGCGCTTTTGGCAATAGTGGCGCCTGCGGCCACATAAGCATCATCAGATTCGCCGATGCCGACACCGGCGGTGCTTTGAACAAGTACGGAATGCCCGTTGGCAATCAGCTCTGCCACGCTGACAGGCGTTAACCCGACGCGGTATTCGTGGTTTTTAATCTCTTTAGGAAGCCCGATGAGCATGGTTTTCTCCAGTCCGGTATATTTTTCTTAACCTTTGCCAGTAGGACTCTAGTAGGCCTTTTAACAATCGGTGGTTGTTTGACCGAATTATTGATGCCAGATCATGATAACGGTCAGGAATTTAGAGTAGTCTAGGTAAGAAATGCCAGAAAATAGTGCGGAAGTATGCCTGTTTGCAGCAATATAGTTGGAATAAGATAGAAATCTGGAATTAATTACTGAAGATGCCATTGAAAAAGCTCGATCGGATTGATCGTCGAATACTCGACGCATTGCAAAAGAACGCGCGGATCTCTTATGTGGAGCTTGGTGAGAAGGTGGGTTTGAGTACCTCCCCCTGCCTGGAACGGGTAAAGCGTCTGGAGAGTGATGGATATATTGCCGGCTACACTGCCATTCTGAATCCGGAACTAATGAACGCTGCTTTGATGGTCTATGTCGAGATCAAGCTCGAGTACGACAGCAAAAGAATATTTGAGAAGTTTAAACAGGCGGCGCTGCATATCCCGCACTTGCTTGAATGCCATTTATTGTCTGGTGACTTTGATTACCTAATGAAGATTCGTGTAGCTGACATGGCGGAATATCGTCAATTGCTGGGTGATATTTTGCGCGACTTACCTGGCGTGCGAGATACGCGCTCCTACATTGTTATGGAAATTATCAAAGAGACGACGCAACTCAGTACTGATTGATTAGTAAAACTTGATTTTATGCAATGGTCATATTGCACGGCAAAGGAACTACATTCCTTTCAAAATTGCTTAATGCCTCCACGAGTTCGTTTGCATAACGTGTTTAAATCTGCCTGTACGGTAGAGCTGCCTCTTTGGATGCGCCTTTTACAGGCTGGAGAACTTGGCCAAATCGGGCCCTCGTGATTGTATATTTCACGCCACGGCAATCGTTAGAAATAAATATGAACAACACTCCGGATGATCCTCACAAGCAACCACGACGCAGACCAGAGCGCTCTTTGCCTGGCGGTGGCTCGCTGACTCTGGTTCGCCCGCCTGATTCACACGAACATTTTTTAAACGCAATGGATCTGCGTCGTGGGTCGGTCGGTAAATCGATGGACGAAGATGCTGCAATTGAGCTTTTCGAAATTGCCGCTGAGAAAGGCCACCTGGGCGCAAGTGCTGCGCTGGCGCTTTTATGTGAGGGCAAGGTTCCGCAGGAGGTTTGCAAGCAACATTTTGACAAAGCTGATGACTGGATACTAAAAAGTGCAGAAGAGAATGATGAGTGGGGCTTATTGTTCCTCGGCATCATGTACTTCGATGGGCATCGGGTTGAACAAGACTACGAACAAGCGGCTAATTATTTCCAAAAAGCAGCCGACCTTGGCAATTCATGTGCTCAGGGGTTCCTCGGTTATATGCACTCTATAGGACATGGAGTTCTGCAAAACAAACAGACAGCAGTAGCACTCTACAGAGCTGCGGCAGATCAGGGACATGTAGTAGCACAGTTTGATTTGGGCGTTTGTTACGCACAGGGTGTTGGTGTTCCAAAAGACAAACGTGCGGCACTTAACTGGTTTAAGTTGGCTGGTGAACGAGGTGACCTTCAGGCACGTGCACTGCTGGCAAAAATGTATAGCACCGGCAATATGGTAGAGCAGGACAATGAAACTGCTATGCAGTGGTTTTATCGTGCAGCTGACGGCGGGCACACTGCGTCGCAGTTTGATCTTGGTGTATGTTACGTCAATGGTGTGGCCGGTGAACAAGACTACGCTCAAGCGATGAAATGGTTCAGAAAGGCTGCGCAGTCCGGTCACTCACAGGCACAACTTGACTACGGTATTGGTTGTGCACTTGGGTTGGGTGTTGCAAAAGATGTATATCAGGCAGTTTACTGGTTTAGCATGGCCGCTGATCAGGACAA